>NZ_BAAABL010000108.1:0-680 GCF_039520965.1 Halarchaeum salinum | reverse complement strand
TCTGTGTGGATTTGGATTGCGTGACGCCCACAGCAACAACTCGTCCAAATCTGGCAGTTCGTAGCCTAACTCGACCATGAGATACAACTGAATCAGATGAGCGTGGCGTTCAACGGCGAGTGAACACCGACGGCGAGGGAGCCGCGACGCCGACGAGTCGGCGTCTGCGGCGGCTTCGCCCTCACGCTGTCTTGCCTCCAGCCTCCGTAACTCATCCACGATGACACGGCTCATCATCAGCGAAATCGCCGCCATGATGATCAGCGCCTCGATGATGTAGGCGTCGGTCGTGTTGATCTCGTCCAACCTGAACCGCGATTTCAGTTCCTTGAACAGCAGCTCCACCTCCCAGCGCGCCCGATAGAGCTGTGCGATATCGGGCGCGCTGTAGTCATCTCTCGACAGGTTCGTCAGATAGAGATGGTACTCGCCGCTCTCCTCGTTCCGCAGCCCGACCAGTCGAAACGTCCGGGTCCTGCGGCCGCAGGACCCTCGTTTGAGGTCGAACGAGAGGGTGATGCGAACGTCTATCTCCCGTCGCTGCAGGTCGTCGAGGACGTCCTGCAGCGACTCCCCTTCGAGCGGGATACTGTTGCCCCGCCACGTCCGCAGTTCCTCGACAATCTCGAAGTTCGCGTCATCTTTGACTCGGGAGACGAACCACCCGCCGTTCTGGTCGA
>NZ_BAAABL010000107.1:0-13206 GCF_039520965.1 Halarchaeum salinum | reverse complement strand
TTGACCGGTGTGACGCGACGGTTCGCCGCGCTCGGCGCGTGCCGCCGGTCGCCTGCTCACGGTTCACGGTGTTCACCGTTCGCGTCGCTCGCGACCGACCAGTCCGGGCGTGCGGGCGCTCTCCGCACCGCCCGCACCCGTTCCGGGCTAAAATGAATATGGTCTCGACGCCAGCGCTTCACCCGTTCGGGTCCGGGGGACCGCGGCTAGGCCGCCCGCGACGGACGGGGTTGCGTCGCGGCGAACGGGGAATGCGCTGGTCGCTCGCTCCCGGCGGGTCGCCGCGCGCGGCTGGATACGTGCCGCTGTGTCGAGCGCTCTCGCTCGCCCCCGTAGTAGTTCACAGAAGTTTTGGGTACTCCACGTGCCAGAGATAAGGTAGAGATCCGTTCTTCGACTGAGTCCTCATCCCAGTTCACCCAGAAGTTTCGTTGATCACTATGGGGGCGAGGCGAAGGCGCGAGCGAGAGCGCAGAGACGTCACTGTCGGGTCGTGTGAGGAATGCCGCGATGTAGTAGCATCGCGGCGAGTCGGCGCGTGAGCGCCTTCAGGAAAACTGCAATGTCCAGTAACAACGCGAGTCAGAAGGTTGTTTCGGTGGCTGAACAGTTTGGCGACGGCGAGCGCGAGACGGTCGACGAAGATGGCTTCACGGTGGTGGCGGAGACGCCGGCGTTCCAGGCCACAGTCCAGGAGGAGACGCAGGCGAAGGTCGACGCGAACCACCCGGACGGGATCGCGGACGCGAGTCAGGAGCGGATTCCCGGTGTGACGCTCGCACAGGAAGAACGCATCAAGGCACGCGAAGCGGAGCTCGAGCGGATCAGCGCTCAAGCAGAGTTGGGCGAGCAGGAGGGCCGTGCACGGCGGGCGCGCGACGTCGCGAGCGAGCGGAGCGCGGCGTGGAGCAGGGAGTTCGAGCGGCGGGCGGCCAGCGTGGATCGGTCGTGTAGTCCGGACCGAGATGGCCGGGAGGTGCTCTCTCAAGCGGAACTCGGGACGGTGAACGAGCAAGCCTCCAGGTTGGCGGGCGAGCTCGATGGGTGGTCGCGGGCGGCGATCAGCCGGCGGCTCGCCCAGGCGGTGCGCGACGGCGCGGACATCCCCAGTGCCGTCCTCGACGTGAAAGACGAACTTGAGGCCGCACCCGGACAGATCATCCCCATCAATCGCGTTGGGGACGTCGATCGTGGCGAGGTGAGCGTTGAGGGCACAGTCGTGCAACTGTGGGACGCCGACAATCCAGCTATCGCACAAGTCGGACTGATCGAGGACGAGAGCGGAAAGACGAAATTCACCAGCTGGGTGCGGTCGAATCCGAAGATCGTTGAGGAAGGCGAGCGCGTGCAGATTCGCGGTGCAAGCACGAGCTGGTACCAAGGCCGCGTCTCGATCGCTGTCACCGGCTGGAGCACCATGCTCTTCCCCGAGCGCGAGGCCTGGTGGGAGTAAGGCGACCCGCGGTCTCTTTCTTTTTGTCTGCCGGACCAGACCCAGACCCCGCCGCCCCACCCTCCGCTCCGTGCTCGCTCCACAGGGTCGCTGCGCGCGCAGCCAAAACCGTGAGTCCGCAGGAACAACCCTGACGATGAGGGCCCGTGGAGAAACCCCGAAGTAACGGTTCCGACCGGGATCACGCGTCGGTCGGCGCGCTCGTCGAACTTTCGCACGAGGCCGTGAGCGCCGTCCTCATCTCCCGGCAGGTCGGGTGGTCGACGCGGACGCAGTACGTCGCCGGCGACGACGTCGGCGGAGCGGTCAAGTAAGGGAGTAGCCAGCGAGCCAGACACCTTCGTCGTGAAGCCAGTTCGAGAGCTCCGAACGCCGTAGCGGTTAGGCTTAACCAACATTCCGAACCGATATCGACACAGTGTTGGTTAACTCTGGGGCTGGATCCACTCCCTCGCCCCCACCCACCGCCCGACTCCTCGAGTGAGTGCATCCTGGCGGCCGGTCCGCTCGAACGGCAGTCGCGACGGGTTTTATCGGGGCACTGTTCGTCGAGAGCGAGTATGGTCGTCGTCGAGGAGGTCACCAAACTGAGCGCGCGCCGCACCCAAACCTCGTCCGAGGCGTTTCCCGACGATGCGCTGGCGTCGATTCGGTCGGCCGTCGAGGCCGTCCCAGCAAGCGTCTTCGACGGGTCGACGAAGCACACAGAGGTCGGCGGATTCGATGCCGCGATCGCCGACGGGCTCTCGCAGTACGAGTACGAAGGGGACGCCGCCGGCGGCTACAACCCGAACTGTAAGCTCTGGGCGCATCAGGGCTTTAACTACAGCGTCGATCTCTACGACGCCGACGGCCGCATCGCTATCGAGGTTGAGAAGAGCGAGCGGAAGAACGTCAGCGACGACCTCCTCAAGTTCCAGAAGGGGTACCGCACCCAGAAGGACGGTCGGCCAAAGATCGAGTTCGGCTGTCTGGTGGTGCCAGTAAACTACCTGGGTCGGCATAACCTGTACCAGCACAGTCTGACCAAGCTGGACTTCATGAAGGGCGTCCTGTTCATCGACGACGTCGCCGTCATCGGCTATCGCGACCCGCGACCGGACTGACGCTGTCACTCCTGACTGTTTTATCTGCGCCAAGAGGCGTGCAGCGCGCGACAGTGTGCGCTGCGTGACCCATTATGGCTGGTCCCGATCCGCACAACGACACGAGTGCCGACTACGAACGGTTCGAGAAGGAACAGCTCGCCCAGGACCGCGACGCCACCAGCGTCGACACGGCGGACATCGACGACGCGACTGCCCAGAACCTGGTCAACGACCTCGTCGACGCGGACGTCGTCACTCCGGTTCCCGAGGACCACGTTCTGGTTCACGAGCTGAGCGGCGCCGCATTCGACTCATCGACGCAGCTGGCCATCTTCCACCGTGGCTGGACGGCCGGCCGCGACGCCGATGCGGAGGAAGAGTGATGCAGCGAACGCTCGTCGGCTGTGCGTTCTGCGACGCCCCGCCCGGCACCGAGTCTGGCGAGGCCCACACCTGGGGACAGGACGAGCGGGTCACCCACCCGATCTGCGTCGACTGCGCGATTCAGGCGGAGCCGGATCCCGACGAGCGCGATCACGTCGCCTGTGACGGCTGTGGGCTAGTCGTCGACACGCTCGCGGCGCTCACCCGGTTCCGGGTCGAACTGGGGCATCTCGAAGGCCCGTTGCAGCTGTGCGCCCGCTGTAGTCCGGGCGGGCTCGCGACGTACTGGACGCGCGATCTCGAGGAGCATCTGGTCGCGACGCCGGCAGAGTGACCCAAACACTCTTTACTGTTTCGCTGTAAACTGTAATCAAGACCGAATCGTGTCACGCACTTCAAATCGTGCCGACGGCGACATCGTCCAGGACTTCCTCTCGGTCGCGGACCTCCTCGAGGAGCCACAGCTCGCCCAGCTGTACGCATACCTCACTCGGGAGGGCGAGGCGACCGTCCAGGACGTGATGGACGACCTCGAACTCGCCCAGGGAACCGCCTACAGCTACGTCAACCGGCTCGTCGACGCCGGCGTCATCGAGGCAACCAGCGAGGAACAGCCCCGGCGGTACGTTGCGCGGGAGATCGACTTAACCGTGACAACGGCCGCTGGCGACCGTGAGTACACGATCACGCCGGCACTCATCGACGCCGTCGGCCGGCGGGCGACCGACGACGACATCGATACGTACATCGACCGGCACGGAATCGCCGGGTTGGCGACGGCGCTCACCTATGCTGTCGACCGCGAACGGGGCGAGATCACCCACCGCCTGATGGCCCAGGACCTCGACATCTCGTCGCTCGCCGCCGAGATCATTCTGCAGGCACTCCGGCCCGTCGTCCTCGAGCACTTCGACATCGAGACGTCGGGCGCGTCGGGCGCGGATATCGAAGATGCCGACGAGGACGTCGTCGACGACGCGTGACCGCTATCCATATCGTGGATACCAGCCTGTTCGTCGCGATGGGCCAACCGTCGAACCGGCGGTATCTGGCCGTCCGTACGTTCGCCCGCCGGAACGACATCACATTCGTCCTCCCCGAGCGGGTATACGACGAGTTGACCGCTGAGGTGGACGGTGTCGACACTCCGCCGATCGACACGGCGATCGAGGCGGGATGGACGCGTGTGGCAGCGCCGCTGGACTACTCGCTGGGACTGGTGTCGCGGATGATGGATGGCGTCCAGCGATACATTGCGAACGCGGATGATCGGCCGGCCGACGAAATTGAGCGTGCCGTTCCGGCGCTGGCAGGCGTCGCTGCCCATGCGTTTGTCGAGGGGGGCTGCAGACCACGCGTACATCTACACGACGGATTCGCTCGCTGGAGAAGAGGCTGAAGCAGTCCTCGCAAGCGAGGGGTACGGCGACTCGGTGACGTATGTGAATGGCTTCCGGTTCGTCGAGGACCTGCTCGAGTAGTCCGCTTCCGGGCGAGCCCGTCTACCGGTTACTGGTAGTCCGGCAACGACAGCCGTGCGCTTCTCGAAAGCCCTCGGCCGCTCGGCATCCCACGCCCCACGCTGCGCGCCTCGTCCCTCGGTGCTTGCGGAGTCGGGGGACGACCGAAGCGGCCTCGCCCTTTCTGAGTCCACCAGGTAGTGGCTGGAGCACAGAGCGTCGAGAGTGGATGAACAGGTGATTCGTAACGGCTCGCCCCGCTCGCCGCTGCCGCCCTCCGCGTCGCTCGCGACCGACCATTCCGGGCATGCGGGCGCTCTCTGCACCGCCCGCGCCCGTTCCGGGCTAAAATGAATATGGTCTCGACGCCAGCGCTTCACCCGTCCGGGTCCTCCGGACCTCGGCTCCGCCGACCGCGACGGACAGTGGTTGCGTCGCGGCGAACGGGGAATGCGCTGGCCGCTCGCTCCGGGCGGGTCGGCGCGCGCGGCTGGATGGTTGGCCGCCTCGGGCGCGCTCTCGCTCGCGCCCAAGAGGGCGCTCGCGAAGGCGCGAGCGAGAGCGCGCAGACGAGTCTATTGGCCGTTGTCGTCGTAGAGAAATCCGCGATGTAGCAGCATCGCGGTGTCGGACGCGTGAGCGCCTTCAGGAACAGGTAAGTTCCAATGTCTAGTACAAACTCGAGTCGCAAGGTTGTTTCGGTCGATGAACAGGCGTTCGAACAAGCGGACAAGCAGGCAGTCGATGAAGACGGCTTCCCGATCGTCGACGAGACGCCGGAGTTCGAGGCGACGGTCGAAGAGGAAACGCAGGCAAAAGTGGATGCGAATCACCCGGACGGAATCGCGGACACGAGCGAGGACCGAATTCACGGCGTCACCCTCGAACAGGAGGAGCGCATTCAGGCGCGGGAAGCCGAACTGGAACGCATCAGTGCCCAGGCCGAGCTAGGAACGCAGGACGGTCGCGAGGAGCGCACGCGGGAGGTCGTCAGCGAACTGTGTGGCCGTGACGAGCCGAAATCGAAGGAGTACACGGATCCCCGGGAGGAGCTGACGCAAGAGGAACTCGCGGAGGTGAACACGCAGGCGATGCGGATCAGCGACGAAGTGCAGGGCGGCTGGGTGAGAGCGGTCGTCGCGAAGCAGTTGGCCGAGCGGGTGCAGCGCGGTCAAGACATAACGAAGGCGGTGTTAGAGCTGGTAGACGAACTGAAGGCAACGCCGGGAGCAGTCGTGCCCATTGCGGATGTGCCGGATATCGCGGTCGGTGAGGTGACCGTTGAAGGCCAGGTAATCGAACTCTGGTCTCCCAGTAGTAGCGCGATTCAACAAGTCGGGCTGATAGCGGATGACAGCGGGAAAATCAAGTTCACCTGCTGGGAGAAATCCGGGCAGACAGTGGTGCGTGAAGGTCAGACAGTGCGGTTCCGGGCGGCTGCGAAGAACTGGTACGAAGGTCGGTGCTCAATCGCGCTGACCGGGTGGTCGCGTATCGAATTCCCAGAGCGCGGCCGCTGGTGGGAATAGCCGGGGCGACGCGCCCCTTTTTTGCTGGTGTGTACGCGTCACCGCCACCTCCCACCACCTCCACGGTCCGGGCTGCTCACGGCGCTGTGCGCCGTTGCGCGGCCGGGCTTTCGCCACCGCAGCCCATCGGTGGCAGCGCCGTCCCGTGTGATGTGTATGTGCCCCTCGATGGGTGAGGGGCGTTCCGAGAGACGCGATCCGCGTGAGTCCCCTCGTGCGTACCATGGCAACGAGAAACATCTATGAGACGACGTTCGACGAAGACGTCCAGACCGACGCGGAGTTGAATCAGTGTCCCGAATGCGACGGTCGGGTCACCACTAATGCAGTCGAAACCGTCTGCGAGGAGTGTGGGCTCGTCATCGACGAGCAGCGGATCGACCACGGGCCAGAGTGGCGAGGGTTCGACGACGACGAACGGGAGCGCACGGGCGCTCCGTTGACGGCGGCGCGGCACGATCGGGGGTTGTCGACGGAGATCGGTCGCGGGACCGATGCGAACGGGAACGAACTCTCGGGACAGAAGCGACGCCGGCTGTTCCGGATGCGGCGTGAACAGACCCGTGGGCGGTTTCAGTCGAAAGCCGAACGCAACCTCGCACACGGGCTTAGTGAAGTCCGCCGGATCAGTAGTACGCTCGAACTATCCGAGACGATCCGTGACCAGGCCTGCCAGCTCTTCCGGAGTGCCCAGAACGAGGACCTCCTGCAGGGCCGGTCGATCGAGGCGATGGCCGCCGCGAGTGTCTACGGCGCGTGTCGGTGTAACGGGCGGCCGCGAACGCTCGACGACATCACCGAGTCGGCGCGCGTCGAGCAATCACGGGTGACGAACGCGTACACGACGCTAAACACGGAGCTTGGACTGCCGGCCCAGCCCGTGACGCCCAGTGCGTTCGTCCCGCGATTGGCATCGGAGCTCAACGTCTCCGATCAAATCCGGCAGCGGGCTCGGCAGTTGGCGGAAGCATCCGAATCGACCGGGGCAACCACGGGCGTTCGACCTTCCGGGTTCGCCGCAGCCTGTCTGTACAAGGCCGGTCGCGAAGACGGGCGGTGGCTCACCCAGTCGGACGTCGCTGACGTTGCGAACGTCTCGGTGGTCACCGTGCGGACCCACCGCGACGCGCTGGACGAACTGGCTGTCTAACGCCCACACTGCTGATTTTCGGTTGTATGTCTGTAGGCTGATTGATGTGAGAGCCATTGTTTAAACCCGAAGACGAAGCATGATACGGCCAGATCACTCTATGACCGACCAGTACGCCGACTACGAAGCCCTCCGACCGCTCGGCGAAGCGACCCACGTTCCCGACGATCAACTCGCCAGTAGTAGTGGCGAGCCCCGGCGGCAACGCTCTAGTGGCGTCGACACGGACTATCCAGACGGCCCGACAGCAGATGAGACCGAGTGCGATTCCTGCGGAGCGTCGATCCCCGCTGGCCAGCCGAAGTGCCGGTTCTGTCTCACGAACCATCTCGAAGGAGCCGACGACCAGGACACATCGAATGCCGAACGGACACTCCTCCACGTCGTCCAGGTGCTCGTCGAGGCGTCGACATTCTACAGCGCCGTGGCAAAGGGATCTGCTGCGGCCACGCTCCTCGCGAAGGCAGATGGTGACCCAGTAGTCGATGACTGCAAGCTGATCTACGATCTCGACGGGGAACCGGCTCCACAGCTCGCCGACCAGTGGCCCTCGCTCCCCTCGGCGGTACGGGTCGCGTCTGAATGTGGTGAGCAGGTACTCGCGGCCGCAAGTGAGCGGACATCATGGACAGAGACGACACCGTCGCGTCAGAACGACGAATACGCGACGTTCCTCTACGACGAAACCGGGAGCGGGGATCGCACCGAAGCTCGTCTTGCAAGCCTTCGTAAGCGAGCAGACGATGACCTCTGGCTGGTGCCAGCGATTGCGCTCCAGCAATCCGGCGCAGAGACCAGTAGCGAATGCTCACGACACGAGCGACCGAACAGAACCCATCTCGAGTGCAGGGAGTGCGGTCGGGAGACCGAACATCGGTTTCGTGAGTTCGAATCCGTGCCCGACAACGACTGGACCGGGCAGCCACTGTGGGGCTGTCAGCGGTGCGGGACGCCCCGCTACGGGCCCGAACCCGAAACCAGTCAGTAAAGACGGTGGTGGATTAACCAACAATTCTGATCTCGGCTCTGGTTTGTTGGTTAACAGAAGCCAGCTTGCGACCACCCTCGGACTACCCTGCTGACTGCCCACCGGTGTTTTTCGACGCCGAGAATCGGCGGAGGCGCACATATGGACCCACGAGACACACCCGGCTACCGGCTGCACCGCGCGCTCAACAACCTCACCAGTATCGACGGCGAGCAATTGGAGCCCGCCGACCGAGAGCGGATCAGCACAGCAACGACGCTTCTGGAGCAGGCAGAACACCTCACCCGACCGGATGCGACAGAGGACGGCGACGTCCGAGGTGATCCCTGACAACATAAGGTGTCGGCAACGCGACGTCCTGTGGCCGCCACAGCCTGAGCAGTTGTTTACCCCCTGAAGGGGTGCGGGGGCGCGAGAACGCTCCCGAGAACAACCCATGGCAACACTCCAAGCCGCGACGACATCGGCCGGCGCGCTCGTAACAGACCCACAGGCAGTCCGCGAGCTCTGTGAGAACCACTGCTTCGGGACGCTCAACTGGGAGGTGGACGACGACGGCGAACTGATCATCTGGGGCTACGACAGCTTCGACGTGTACGAGGCTCGTGAGAACGGGCTTCCTGACTACGACGGTGGCATCGTCACCCACGAGTTCCTCCGGTCGCTCGCAGAATATCTCGAACCGGACGAAGAATTCGACATCCAGACAGCCGGATTTACCAAGTGCCGCTTTCCCGTGCTGGCCAAACGGTACATCATCCGCGACGGTGAGGTGCTGTACGCGGACCTCAGTTCCCCCGGCCTGATCGACGAGTAGCGTTGTTCGTCCCCCGGGAGGGGTGCGGGGCGATCCAGTCGTGGGTCGTCCTCCGAGGTGATTGTTCAATGGGCCACCGCGCACTCGTTGCGTACGAACGAACTGACGGACAGTACACGCTCCACTACTCTCATTGGGGTGCAGCGAATCTCAAGCTCAAACACCGAATCTCGGCTGAGTCGCCGTTCGGTGGCGACGACACCGACTCGAAGTGGGCGAAACAGCTGCTGGCGGAACTGGCCGATGGCCTCGAGGCAGATGCCGTCGACGGCTACCTCGCCGGTGAAGACCGCCCGTCGACGGTCGTCGAGCCGAAGCCCCGTGCCACCGGACTCACACTCGAGGAGATCATCACGGACCATCTCGACTACCTCCATCACGAGGCGTTCTACGTTGTGTCGCCGACCTTCGAGGTGACCGCCTATCGGACGTTGTGGTTCGGCCTTCAGTACGATTCGGAGACGATCGACCACGGCGAGACAGTTGGGAACGGCGCGCTTGCGACCGTCCGGTGGCACGACAGCAAGCCGGTCGGCGACGGCCACCTGCAAGGGCAGTTCCAGGCGCTGAAAGACGTTGTTGGCGATATGGTCGATAAGGGTGTGTTCACCCAGTCGACGGCTCGCCAGTACCTCAAGCAGAAGCTCGGCGAGTGGGTCGGGAAGCGCCAAGAGTTGCGCATCCCGAGCGGTGAAACACCGTCTCCGGACGCGACACTCAGCCGCTTGTAGGTCGATCTGCGTCGAATCAGAAAGTGGTTTTTCTGGGCCAGAAAGGACTGAGCCCCACCGTAGGCTCGTGATTTGATGCCCGAGAAACCAAACGACGATCTATTCCACGATTGTGAGTTAGGTCCCGATGCAGTCCTCGGGACGCGCACCTTCCAGGATGTCCTGTTCACCGACGACACGGAGACACCGGTGAACGTGCTAACAGGCGAGACGCCCGCACATTCGCAGGCCACCGTCCAGGAGGCGAAGGCGTTCGCTGCGAGCATCGATACGGACACACCACAAATCGCGCTCCCGGCCGCTGTCGAGACGCAGGTCGAAACCCAGAGCAAGCCCTACACCTCAGCTGCGTTCTTCCACTTCAAGGCGACAGGATCGCTCGAACGGCACCGTGCCTACCACGCCGCTTACGAATCCGGCGCGTTCAGCGTCGACTTCGAGGCCGACTACGAGTCGGGCGACCTGACGATCACCGTCGAGCGGACAGGCGATTCGTGAACACGATTTCGCGAAGCGAGTTTTTCGAGCGCCGGCGAGGGGTGCCGGCGCACCAAGCAGACAGCACCGAGCAGAGCCCGGTGAGTCGGCGCTCCGAGGTGAACGAAGATGCATATGGTCATCTACGCCTTAGTCGAAGCACCGACACAGCACGACGCCCTGGTCGAAGGGAAAGCGGTCTTCGACCGTCTCGTTGGGGCGAATCCCCACGGCTGTGCCGTGTTTGACTACTACCGCACCTTCGACGAAGACGACACGACGGTCGCCGGGAAGGCCCGCTGGGGAGACCTGCCGACGGCAGCACCCATCAATTCAGAGGAGGGTGGCGAGCTCCTCGACCGGGCCTGGAAGGCCACCAAGGAAGAGTTTCAGCGAAATCTCGACCGCGTGAAGGAGGCGCTCGACGAACTCAGCGACGAGGCGATCATGCGCGACGAGGACCTCGCCCGACACGCGTTCCATCAGGTCGGGGCCTACGAGGGACCATCAATCCCGATGTACGACCAGCACGCGATGGGGATTCGCCACCGCGATCAGCTCGACCGAGTCCTCGAGGAAGACGAGGACAGCCAGACGCTCTGGATCGTTCCTGCCGATGTCCACTTCTGACTGACAATGCCACGGATCACCAACTGGTCCCGGGAGAGTCGTACACCAACACTCGCGTATCGGAACACCGAGACTGGAGCGCGAGCCGTTCTACACCGGGCACCGGACTCATACCGGTACAAGTGGCGCGGGGCGATCCTCGTCGACGGCTACCCAATCTGGTCGCGAGGCTTCGAGACGAAGGAGGTAACAACGTTCCGGGATGCGCTTCGGGAGCGGCCAGCGCCCGAACTGAACTGTCCGGAGTGTCCGAACGACGACGTCCTCGTCGGTGAGAAGACAGCTGATGGAGCGAAGGTACAGCGCTGGTACGACTGTCCGGACTGTGGGTACGAAGCCCCCTCGCGCATCGTCTACGGGCCTGAACGCTGAGAACGTGCGCACACAGGGTGCTTTTCCGCCGGGGCGGAGAGAGTGACCCGGTCGAACCGGGTCGGCCCAACAATGACCCTCGAAGTACTTGACCGACACAGTGAGGCACTGTTCGAGTTCCTCTGGTGTCCCGTCTGCGGGCAGGAGGTCTTCACTCACATCCCCTTCGAGGGGGTGTTCTGCAAGAACTGCAACACCCAGGTCAAACTTCAGGAATCCCGAGAAACACGCAGCAACGAGGAGGCCGTGCTCGCCTGCTTCGATTCTACCACGACCTGGAACCTCCACGTCGACGAGAAGCTACGTCGCGACCTGCCTGATGGGTCGGCAAGAGTGAGGGTTTTTGGCGCACCGGGCGCCTACCAGGTCGACTGGTGGAGTCCAGAGCCGGGTGAGGACTGGGAACCTGTGGAGCGCGGCGAGTTTGACGACGTCGAGGAACCGGGCGAAGTATCCCATCTGGCGTAGCAGAACTCGGGTCAGTAGCAACTGTGAGGTTGGACATGAGGCAACCTCCGATGCGCCAAACAGTATGACTAAGACGGCGAACCAAACAGTAGCGGCTGCATCGCACTTGGCTAAATTTGGTCACAGCTACAACTGTCGATGTCAATCAGCCCTTAGTTTGGAATCTATTTACATTAATAACATTTCCAGTAATTCAATCTGTTCATAGGTTCTTCAGCGTATTTGTCACAGCTCCACTGTATCGAATCTATTTTTCATATTGAGAATATTGATCTCTGCTGAAGTTCGTAGTGGAAAATCAGGGCCACAGACCACGCGCCTCTATCGCCGCCCCGATCCGTTTAAGCGCAACTACGTACGCTGCTTCTCGCCACCGAAGGGAGGATTCTTCGACTTCGGCTTTGACGCTATCCCACGCAGAGACCATCTCCGACTCCAGTTCGTTAACGACACGCTCCCTGGACCACTGGCGGTGGTTGATGTCCTGCAGCCACTCGAAATAGGACACGGTTACGCCGCCGGCGTTCGCAAGAATATCTGGTACAACACAGACGTCCCGGTCGGCGAGGATATCGTCTGCGTCGGCAGTAGTCGGGCCATTCGATCCTTCGACGACAATATCTGCCTGTATCTGGTCGGCATTACGTGTCGTGATGACATTCCCGACTGCAGCTGGAATGACGACATCGACATCCAGCTCCAAAAGCTCCATATTGGTGAGCGTCTCCGGGGCATCGTGGTTCAAAACACCTTCCGGATCTTCCTTATGTGATGGAACGGTTTGGGTGTCGAGGCCGTTGTCATCGTAGATCGCTCCGTTCACGTCACTAATAGCAACGATTGTTGCACCCCACTCATCGAGAAGCCGAGCAGCGTTCGCACCAACACTCCCGTACCCCTGAACAGCAACCGTCGATTCCTCGATGTTTTTTCCATAGTACGCCATCATCTCGCGGGCGATTATCGCGACGCTTCGGCCGGGTGCCTCTTCACGACCATAGCTTCCACCGACGATCGGCGGCTTCCCCGTTACAACACCCGAAACTGTCTCTCCCTGTTGCATACTGTAGGCGTCCATAAACCACGCCATCGTTTTCGCGTCGGTTCCCATATCGGGTGCTGGGATGTCCTGTTTTGCCCCAACCTCATCCCGAATCTCTTCGGCAAACCGGCGGGTGAGACGCTCCTTTTCGTCGACACTGAGGTCTTTAGGGTTCACGACGACACCACCTTTTCCCCCGCCAAATGGGAGATCCATGACGGCGCATTTCCAGGTCATCCACATAGACAGTCCAATACACTCCTCCGCGGTCACGTCTGGGTGGTACCGGAGCCCGCCCTTGTAGGGTCCCCGAACGTCATCGTGCTGTGCGCGATAGCCGGTGAAAACCTCAACCTCACCGTCGTCGCGTTCAAGTGGTATCGAAACTTCGACAACTCTCGACGGGTGTTTGAGGCGCTCGATAATCCCACGGTCGAGATCGACATGCGTCGCCGCATTATCGAGTTGGCGGCGTGCTGTTTCTAGCGCAGATGTGTGCGCTGTCTCGTCATCGGAGGTCCGTTCTGTAGTCTGTGTGGTTGTCATAACTGAGTGATGGAGTTGTATTTCGAAGTTGCTACGTTCCCAGTTTAACTCGGGAATACCGGTAGCTGTCT
>NZ_BAAABL010000106.1:0-1242 GCF_039520965.1 Halarchaeum salinum | reverse complement strand
GCAAGATAGAGGAAGAGCACCTGCTTAATTTTGTCGTCAACAGCCTTGACGAGGAACTTGCGATAGATCTTGGTGAGAACGTCGAAGTCACCACGGAGAAACTGTACGAGGTCCTCGCCGGCGCCAGCGCCGGCGGGACCTCGATCAACCACGTCTGCGAAACAACCGAGGACTCACCGCACGCCAATACCGTCCGTGGACATCTCACCGATCAGTTTGATCTTGACTCGGTTGAGGCGGTTGGAGACACGCTGCTTCAACGAGATGCGCTTGAGACACTTCCGGATCGACCGGTGGAGGTCTGCGCAGACCTCCACCTCGATCCCTACTACGGTGACGAAGATGAAACCGAGGCCCTGTACTTCTCACAGGCCAAGCGTGGAACAACGACGTTTCACGCGTATGCGACGCTCTACGCGCGAGTGCCTAACAAGCGGTACACGCTGGCGGTTCGCCAGCTTGTCGCTGGCGACACCACCAGCGATGTCCTCACTGAGTTCCTTGAACTCCTCAACGGCCTTGACCTCGGCGTCAAGGCCGTCTACCTTGATCGTGGATTCTACAACAGCACCTGTCTCGGACTGCTGTACGCGCACAACTACGCCTACGTGATGCCGATCGTCAAGTGGGGCGAGACGATCCAAGACGAACTCAGCAGAGGCTGGAGCCGCGAGATCGAACACGATCTCGCCGGCGAGGTGGCCTTCCCCGTGTTCATTGACTGCGTCTACCAGCAGGGACGATACGATGAGCACGGGGTGGCGCGTCACGGCTACGCCGCTGACGCGCCGTTTATCGACACGCCACGGGATGCCCGAGAGCACTACAGCAAGCGCTTCGGCATCGAGTCGAGCTACCGATTAGCCAAGCAGAGCCTCGCGTTCACCAGTTCTCAGGACGCTGGCTTGCGGCTGGTGATGTTTGTCGTGAGTCTGCTGCTCCAGAACAGCTGGCGGTATCTCCATTGGAAGTACGTGGCGGCGCCCCGCCGCGGGGGACGCCGCCTCTGGAACTGGTCGTTCACGGAGTTCTGTGAGATGGTGCTGCGGGCGGCCTGGACAGCGCTCGGTGTGCGCAGGGCTGTTCCAGCGAACCAGTCACTCGACGACCGGTTCTTCCGGTAGCTGTCCACCGGTCCGGACAGCGGTTGTGAGTGGCGACACTGTCGCGTCGGCGGCAGTCCGCCGCCGACAGCGACGGTCTATCCCGAAGATCACGCTCACCAGCGCTTCGAAGACGCTC
>NZ_BAAABL010000105.1:0-502 GCF_039520965.1 Halarchaeum salinum | reverse complement strand
CGGTTGCCTATGACACAAATCTCCCGCTTCACTGGTGAGATTGTGCCGATTGCCCAAGTTGTTACCGGTGATGGAGACGAATCCGCCGCCCCGGAAGGTGGCGGCGGATTCGCCGACTATGCCCTTGTTTCCCTGCATTGTCTGCGGATTTACCTCGACACGTCCTACCGAATGACGATTGACCTGCTGAAGGAGATGCCACAAATAACCGGGGAGATCGGCCTCAACGCGGCCGATCTCCCCTCGCCCTCCACCTTGTGTAAAGCATTCGACCGGATCAGTATGAGCGTCTGCCGAGTGCTGCTGCGCCAGTCGGCGCAGCTGCACGACCCCTCGAAACACGGCGCGATCGACGCTACATTCTACGAACGCTCAGCAGCGAGCCGCCACTACTGTCAGCGAATAAGCTACCGCGTGCAGAAGCTGAAGGTCACGAAACTCGTCGATACAGAGACTCAAGCAGTCCTTGACGTACACTGCTCAACGACTCGAGAAGGAAGCG
>NZ_BAAABL010000104.1:0-932 GCF_039520965.1 Halarchaeum salinum | reverse complement strand
CCTGCAAGATGATCCTTCGGTAGAGTCGTTCTTCAATGTCGCGGAAACCGAGACGCTAGCGTTGTTTGAGCATCTCTCCTTCGAGTTTCTCGAAGAGTTCGACGTGTTCGCCCCGGCGAAGACGGGGCGAACACGAGAGCACGAACCACCAGAGCTGATGCGTGGCTTCCTCCATTGCTATTACCACGACATCTACGGCATCCGTCCAGTTGAACGAGAGCTTCGTAACACGGTCGTCTGGCTGAGTTGTGGATTCGATCGACCGCCGTCCAGAGACGCGGTCGATCGCTTTCTCACCGATCTTGAACACGTCGTTGACGATGTCTTTGACCGCCTCGTCGAGCAGGCCGCCCGGCGCGGCCTGCTCGACTTGACCTACTGTATCGATTCGACCGATGTGAGGGCGATGCCCGCCGATCAAGACGCGTCGAAGTGCTACGATCCAACCGACGACGAGTACTACTACGGCTACGGTTGCACGATCGTCTCAACCGGGCAAAAGATCCCGATTGCAGCCGAGTTCACCGAGAGTAAGCAAGCGCCAGAGGAGACGGCGATGCGCGTCACACGTGACGCGCTCGCCGTCGCCAAGCCGATCTGGATGGTCGGTGACAGTGCCTACGACACGCTTGACTGGCACGACCACCTGCTGGCCGCAGGGGTCGTGCCAGTCGCTCCGTACAACGCGCGAAACACTGACGACCCGAAAGACATTGAGTACAGGGTCGAAGACCGCATCGAACAACACAGCGAGGACGTTCAGCTGAAACAGTCCACGTTGGATGAGACGTACAACCGCCGTACTGGAGTCGAACGAACCAACGAATCAGTGAAGGACTGCGGCCTCGGGCGAACGTACGCCCGAGGCCGCGTCCACGCACGGGCGCAGGTGTTTCTTGCTCTGTGCCTTCGCCTTGTCGTCGCTATCACCA
>NZ_BAAABL010000103.1:0-1021 GCF_039520965.1 Halarchaeum salinum | reverse complement strand
ATCGTCCGTCACCTCAGTGAGGACGATCTCGACCGACTCCTAGCGGAGTCTACTGATGAGAAACTCACTGAGCGGCTGATCTTCATCAAACGTCTTTACAAGGGGGCAACGCTGGAGGACGCTGCCGACGATGTCGGCAGGTCCTCCGGGACAGGAACACGCTGGGGCCGCCGGTGGAACGAGGGTGGTCTCGGCCTCCTGATGCCGAACTTCGGGGGCGGCAGGCCCCCGAAGCTCGGCGAGGACCAACGCGAACGCCTCTTGGAACTCCTTCGTGACGGCCAACCGTGGAAGAAACAGGAAATACAGCACCTCATCAACGAAGAATTCGACGTAGAGTTTCACCCGGTCTATCTCAGTACCTTCCTCGAAAATCTCGGCCTTTCCTACGCAATCCCACGGACTAAGCGTCCATCACGCCCGGAGAACGCCGAAGAGATTCTCGACGAACGCGTCGCTGACGCGTTCGACGAGGAGCCTGACGACACACCGCACAACAAACGCGACGGTGACGACGAGGAAGGGTGGGTCGTTGACGAGGAAATCCGGACGGACGGTGGAACCGTCCTTGGATTTCTCGACGCATCCCATCCACAACCGTGGGACAACTCACAGCGGCTCTACACCGTGGATGATCCACATATTACCCGACCGCTGGTGAAGTTAGACGAACCAGCGGTCGGGTTCTATGCCCTCTCCGGTGAGAGTGTCGTTCAGTTCCCTGCCAATCAAGAGAAAGAACAGATCTGTGAGTGTCTCGAAGGGATCCGCGAGCAGAATCCGGGCCAGCGGATTCTGCTCGTCTTGGACAACTTCTCCTCACACGTGTGCGAGTACACGCGTAAGCGAGCCCACCAACTCGGCATCGACCTCGTGTTTCTCCCGGTTGGTTCTCCGGATCTCAACCCAATCGAGCAGGTCTGGAAGAGCCTCAAGTGGAAAGCATCACCGCTGATTGTGGAGAGCGCGGCAGAATACCGCGCTCTCCTCACTGAGCTCTTTGAGCAACTTACGACTCAGC
>NZ_BAAABL010000102.1:0-1357 GCF_039520965.1 Halarchaeum salinum | reverse complement strand
CAGAACCGGCGGTCTGACGTAGACGATGAGAGTGAGCGATGTGAGACAGATGTCTCTGGCAAGGTTCGTGAGGAGTTCCAGTCTGCTGAGTTTGGTGACCAACGGCTTACGAAGCGATTGATAGAGGTCGGAGATCGGCTCGGCAGGGCACCTGCCGAGTCGATCCCAAACGCGTGCGAAGACTGGGCCTCCACAAAGGCTACGTACCGATTTTGCGACAACGAGCGTGTGGATCCGAACGAGATTCTTGATGCACATAAGCGAGCACAACGGTCACGAGTGCAGGACAACGACGAGCTCTTGGTCGTCTCCGACACCACTGAACTCGTCTTTCCGAGACATCCGTCGAAGGAAGGGCTTGGCGACATCGGCAACTCCAAGACAGATCTTGAAGGCGTCAAAGTTCACTCGACGATTGGACTTGATCCACAGACTCACCGCATGACGGGGGTCATCGATCAGCAATCGCTGATCGAGGACCAGCAAGCCAGCACGAAGCACGATGCGAATGGAAAGAACGATCCAGTCGAATTAGAGAGTGAACAGGAAAAATGGATTCGGGGAGATAGGCAAGCCAGCGACTGGCTTGCCGAGGAGGTTCGGCCGATATTCATCCACGACCGAGGAGCTGACGCATTTGCCTTCTACCGCGAAGTTACAGACGACTTGGACGCTGGATTCGTCGTCCGTGCGAATCAGAACCGGTGTATTCAGACGCCGTCCGGAACGGACGGCCGTCTGATTGACTGGAGTGAAGACCTTCTTGAACAAGGTCGCACGTCTATCGAGATTGACCAAGGGAGCGGAAGAGAGGCCAGAGAAGCTGAGCTACTCGTCAAAGCCGGTTCATGTGAGTTACTCCCTCCAAAGAACGATTCAACTCATACGGATCCAGTTGAGGTAAACGTCGTACGAATCGACGAACTTGGAGAACAAGATGACCCGATTCAGTGGGTGTTACTCACCACTGAATCGGTCGATACGTTCAGTGATTCGCTGAGGGTGGTAGAGTCCTACCGCGCCCGGTGGACGATCGAAGACTGGCACAAGGTGCTGAAAACTGGATGCCGAATCGAGGAACGCCGGCTAGAAACATGGGAACGTATGGAGGTCTTGTTGAGTGTCTACTCGGTAATTGCGTGGAAGGTGCTGGAGTTGCGGGAACTTGCTCGGGGAGAGACATACTACTCACCTGATGTCCTCCTGAGCGAGACTGAACGGTCAATTCTGGAAACGAAATTTCCAGAATTGACCGACAATGGGGATCAAGCGTACGCAATTGCGGTTGCGAAGATCGGTGGCTACCTTGACCGAAGTTCCGATCCACCGCCTGGTTGGGAGACGATGTGGAAAGGTC
>NZ_BAAABL010000101.1:0-610 GCF_039520965.1 Halarchaeum salinum | reverse complement strand
GGACGTAGTAGCCGATCTCGTCGATCCACATCGACAGCCACTCATCAGCGGTTGATTCATCGATCTTCCCAGCATCGATTGCAGCCAACAGAACGCCAACCGACCCGACAACGGTCACACCCTGGTCTTTCGCAAACGACCGGGCATCTCCGTCGTCTGTCAGCAGTCGACCGTCGTGTGCGTCGGCAAGGGCGAACGCCTGTGCTTCCCCGGGGTCGAGATGCCCACCAACAACGGCTTCTCTGTTTGCGACAGTATCCGAAATCGTCGCAACTGGGATTTCGTCGTCAAGTGTATCGAGTGCTTCCTGGAGATATGGGTGATTATCGACGCCGTGTTCGAGTTCCTCACGAACGACTGGTACCGTACAGATTCCAGAGAGGCCAGCAACGACCCACAGCTGATCGATGTACGCAAAATTCGAGAGGACAGTCGTGTTCAAGACGCTCGGATTCGTTGGGAGATCGTTACCTGTCATTTAACACGCGACTCCTCATCAGACGAGTCCTCATCATCGAATTCGAGTTCGCGTGCTGCCTCTACCTCGTAGGCTGCGTCGTCTTGGTCACCGAGCCCGAGGCGAAGTTCAACACCGTGCTCACGGAGGATG
>NZ_BAAABL010000100.1:0-1410 GCF_039520965.1 Halarchaeum salinum | reverse complement strand
AGCGATTCGCTTGAACTCATCGTAGGGATTGCGTCCCTGCTGGCGGCAGGTCGCCAGCAGGGACAGCAGCGTCTCATGCACAAACATGCCGCGGTCGTTGCGGAGCGTTCCGATGAGCTTCCGGAGAACCACTGGCTCACGAAGCGCATTTTCAGCGGCGTTGTTCGTTGGGGAGACCGCTGGCTCACCGATGAAGGTGAGCCAGTGGTCAAGGCCTCCTTCGATCTTGCCAAGTAGTGTTGCCACTGGTCCGTCGGGAACTGACCGCTCTATCAGCGATTCAAGCTCTCTCCGCGCCACACGTTGGAGTTCTGCTCGCTTACGGACTGTCAAGTCGCTCTCCAGCCGAGTCTGGAGAGCGACGTACAGCTGTTTGAGAGCACGATAGATCGGTTCGCCTTCCGCCTGCTTCTCGGCGGCGTCTTCAGCCTCCCGGAGAATATGCGCCCAACACCGCTGGAGGTTGCTGCTGAAAGCCGGATACGCCGTCCAGCCATCACAGACGACCGTTCCCGCGAAGTCCTCGCCAAGGACTTCCGCGGGAACATCACTTCCTCGACTCTCCCTGACCGCGTACAGCGTGTGGTTCTCGGTGGTGAACGTCCAGATCCATGCCTGTTCGCCGTTGCGTTTGATTCCAGTCTCGTCAATGTGGACGACGTCGGCTTGCTGGATCTGGCGTCGAATCTGCTCGTACTTACAGCGACCGGCGCGCGCAGCGCGCTCGGTCGCGTGCCACGCGGACGCGCCTGACAGCACCAGTCCGTGGAGTTGTTCGAAGCGGTCGCCGATCTTCCGGTAGGGAAGGCGGTGGTCGTACCGAGAGAGCGCCGCCTGTGCGATGACGTTCACCCCGAACTGCCCCTCATCGGGGCAGTCGGGGTGTGAGGCCACAGTCTCGGCACCACAGGAGTGACACTCGTAGTGGTGGCGGTTGTACTGTGTGACTTCCGGTGGCTGTGGATCAGGGAGTTCCTCGACGAGTCGGGGGCTGACGCCCGCCGACTCGTCGAACGCTTCACCACAGTCTGGACAGCAGTCACAGGTGACCTCGATTTCTCGATCTGGGTCAGGAGCGTCGCGCCATTCCGGGTCGTGTCCAGACATTCGGCCGGGCGTGCCACCGTCAGTCCGTGGCTGTTCGTCGTCCTCGTCCCCGCCGGACGAGGACGACTCCTCTTGGTCCGATTGGTCCTTGCTCGGCGGTGTATGGGGTCCCTCGTACCACCGAAGCTTGGCTCTGAGCCGCTTGTTCTCCTCTCGGAGCTTTTCGTTTTCTTCCTCAAGCGCAGCAAGACGGTCGAGGATCTCTTCTTTGGTCGGCTCCGAAGAAGTCATGAACAGACGAGACGGGATGGTCTCCGATCCGGAGACCATCCCTCGAGGGTACACTCACTCGCCTGTTGCATC
>NZ_BAAABL010000099.1:0-1267 GCF_039520965.1 Halarchaeum salinum | reverse complement strand
ATGAGGAGGAGAAGTCTGTGCACAACCCTCGCTCCTCAACGAGAATCATGCGTCGGCTCACTACACTGTTTCCCTCCGAGTTCCTCGAAGAGCACGCCGAGGAACTCGGCGTGGTTGAGCGAGAGGGCAAGCTTCAGATTCCCGTCCTCGTGTGGGCGCTCGTGTTCGGCTTCGCCGCAGGCGAGAGCCGAACACTCGCCGGGTTCAGACGCTGCTACAACTCCACAGCTGATGAAACGATCTCTCCCGGTGGATTCCATCAGCGGTTGACGCCGACGTTGGCAGAGTATCTCCGCGACCTCGTCGAGCGTGGTCTCGACGAGGTCGCTGTTCCCAACGCTGTTGACGCTGATATCGACCGATTCAGAGACGTGATGATCGCTGATGGAACGGTGTTGCGGTTGCACGAATTCCTCTCTGATGAGTTCCAAGCCCGTCACGAGGAGCAGGCTGGAGCGAAGCTCCACCTGCTCCACAACGCCACCGAGCAGACGATTGAACGACTCGACGTGACCGACGAAAAAGCGCACGACAGCACGCTGTTCAAGACGGGTTCGTGGCTCCAAGGACGGCTCGTTCTGTTCGATCTAGCGTACTTCAAGTACCGCCGGTTCGCGTTAATCGACGAGAACGACGGCTACTTCGTGAGTCGGCTGAAGCAGAACGCGAATCCGGTGATAACGGAGGAATTACGGGAATGGCGCGGGCGCGCCATTCCCTTAGAGGGCAAGCAGATCCACGATGTGGTCGATGATCTCTCTCGGAAGTACATCGACGTTGAGGTCGAAGCGGAGTTCAAGCGAGGCCAGTACGAAGGAACGCGGTCGCTGGACACGAAGCGGTTCCGCGTCGTCGGCGTCCGTGACAAGGACGCCGACGACTACCATCTGTATATCACGAATCTATCGCGAGAGGAGTTCTTCCCGGAGGATTTAGCAACGCTGTATCGGTGTCGGTGGGAGGTAGAAACGCTGTTTCGTGAACTGAAGACGCAGTACGAGTTGGACGAGTTCGACACAAGCGACCCGGATATCGTGAGAATTCTGCTGTATGCGGCGTTGCTGTCGCTGCTGGTGAGTCGTGAGCTGTTGGATCTGGTGACCGAGCAGGCTGATGACGAGATCGTGTTTCCGCCAGAACGCTGGGCGGCGACCTTCCGGTCGCACGCCCAGCTCATCCTCCACGAACTCGGTGAGTATCTCGGTTACTCACCACCGCCGTTGCTGGAGCGGCTGATCGAGGATGCTCAGAAGATTCACCAGCAACG
>NZ_BAAABL010000098.1:0-1246 GCF_039520965.1 Halarchaeum salinum | reverse complement strand
CGAGGCGGCGAATCAGTGTTCCCAGAGGCTCGCGCACTCCAGTACTACCTGATACGCAGGTGAGCTTAACTTCCGTGTTCGGGATGGGTACGGGTGTAGCCTCACCGCTCTGGCCGCCTCAACGCCGATCCATGGAATCGAACCATGATACACACCAGCTATCGGTCAGTCGAGGTTCCGTGTATACGTGTAATCCAGTTAACGCCCGGACTCGCCCGCTGCAGGCAGTGCCCGAGTCTATGAATGTGTGGCTTCGATCGTTAGTGCTCGCGGACTCAACGCCTCGTTGCCTCGGCGCGTACATCCCGAGTCTATCCAACTCGTCTTCTACGAGTGATCTCGGCGGTGCTTCTTTTCCAGGTGGGTTTCGAGCTTAGATGCGTTCAGCTCTTACCCCGTGTTGCGTAGCTGCCCGGCACACGCTCTCTCGAACGACCGGTACACCAGTGGCAACCGTTCGTAGTTCCTCTCGTACTATACGAACGTTCCCGTCAAGCACCAATAACACCCCCAATAGATAGCAGCCGACCTGTCTCACGACGGTCTAAACCCAGCTCACGACCTCCTTTAATAGGCGAACAACCTCACCCTTGCCCGCTTCTGCACGGGCAGGATGGAGGGAACCGACATCGAGGTAGCAAGCCACTCGGTCGATATGTGCTCTTGCGAGTGACGACTCTGTTATCCCTAAGGTAGCTTTTCTGTCATCTATGGCCCGCATCAAGCAGGCTCATAGGTTCGCTAGACCACGCTTTCGCGTCAGCGTCCCTCGTTGTGTAGGACACTGTCAGCCCATCTTATGCTCTTGCACTCTTCTCCGTGTCTCCGACACGGATGAGATGGACTTAGGGCGCGCTCGATATCTTTTCGAGCGCGTACCGCCCCAGTCAAACTGCCCGGCTACCGGTGTCCTCCTCCCGGAGTGAGGGTCACAGTCACTGACGGGTAGTATTTCACTGATGGCTCGGTGGGCCGCTAGCGCGGCTACCTGTGTAACGCCTCCTACCTATGCTGCACATCAGCGACCGTGTCCCAGCGACAGCCTGCAGTAAAGCTCTATAGGGTCTTCGCTTCCCCTTGGGGGTCTCCAGACTCCGCACTGGAACGTACAGTTCACCGGGCCCAACGTCGGGACAGTGAAGCTCTCGTTGATCCATTCATGCAAGCCGCTACTGAAGCGGCAAGGTACTACGCTACCTTAAGAGGGTCATAGTTACCCCCGCCGTTAACGGGTCCTTCGTCCTCT
>NZ_BAAABL010000097.1:0-1103 GCF_039520965.1 Halarchaeum salinum | reverse complement strand
AGTTTCGCAGGCTCGTGGATCGAAAATCACCTCGACGGATTCATTCAGAAGTTGCGTTAGTCACTACCGGCCACAGGTAGTGGACTTCGCGGCGCTCGCGATGGTCGTAGGAGCCGCACGCCGCTGCGCTCCCGGTCCACACTCGCCAGGCCCCGAGCGCGGCCATCACGTCGACGATGTTGCGGGGAACCGTCTGGTGGTCGTCCGGGAAGAACACCCGGAAGCGGGTACACGCCTCCTGCGGCGGGACGGTCTCCCACCAGTCTTCGCTGGAGCCCCAGCTGTCGTACATCGCGTCGTCGCTCCCGTAGCCGACGGTTACGCCGTCGATCGGCGTCCAGTCCGCCGGGAGGTGATCCGCCTCTCCTTCAAGCACCCGGAGAACGGCGTATCGGAGGTATTCGTGGGCTTGGTTGTCTGTCGTACGAGCGACCTGGTCGTGCTGCTCGGTAATGTGCTCGGCTTCCTCGAGGACCGTCGTGAGATAGGGTTCAGTCATCATTCGACGGAGGTCTGAATGCGCCTCCGCCCCTCGGCGGGCGCTGAAAAACTTAACCAACAGAACGGAAGGAGTCCATCACTCTGTTGGTTAACTGTGTTGGGACGAGGATTCGCTTTCGAGCACGTCGATGAGCTCTTCTGCTGTGGAACTGATCCGTCCGAGCCGCTCGCGAACGACCTCGGGATCGTCCGACTCCCACGCAGCGAGGTAGAACGCCGACCTACTAGTGTCGAGCCCGCAGTACCGCCCGACGACGTACGCGACGGCTTCGGCCTCGACCTCGCGTTTCGCCCGTTCGGTGTCGTCGTCGACGTCGAAGTGGAGCAGGGCGTGTGCGTACTCGTGAATCAGCGTCCGCGCGAGGTCGGCCTCGTTCTCCCGACCACGCACCTCGACGAGCGGCTGGACGTCGACGAGGCTCAGCTGTTCGCAGATGCCCTTCGCCTCGCCGTGGGCCCACTCCTCGGCTGGAACGATCCGCACCGTCACGCCGAGATTGTCAGCGGCGACAGTCAACTGTTCGACGAGGTCGCCGGCGTCCCCGGTCGCTTCCGTGTCCAGGTCGGGAAGCGGTTCGCCCTCGGTCTGGGAGACGTCGAAC
>NZ_BAAABL010000096.1:0-802 GCF_039520965.1 Halarchaeum salinum | reverse complement strand
GTCCGCGACTGCAGCCTGTGTGAGCCGGTACTCGGTCTCCTGCGCTACGTGATAGAGGCAGGCCGCAGCGAACCCCGGTGGTGATGCGCCCCGCGCGAGAGATTCGGCCTCGGCGCGTTCTGCGAACATCCGCGCCTGTCGCCGGACGCTGTCGGGGACATCGAGGTCGGAGGCGAGACGTGGGAGATATGCGTGGGGCTGCATCGGCTGAGCCGGCAGTCCGAGCTCTTTGTTCAGCGTCGCGTAGGCGTTGGTCACGCGATTCTCGCCGACGCGTGCAGCCTTGACGACATCCGCGAGTGGGAGATTTTGGCCGTTGCATCGGCAGGCGGCGTAGACGCTCGCCGCTGCCACCGCCTCGATGGATCGTCCATGGAGAAGGTCCTCGGAGTGGGCGCTGCGGAAGAGCTGGCACGCCTGCTCTTGGAGCGTGTCGTCGGCGTCGAGGACGCTCGCGACTCGCTGTACTTCTCCGAGTCCGTGGCTGAGGTTTCGCTCCTGTTTAGACCGGAACCGCCCACGCTTCTGCTCGCGCCGCAGCCGACCGAGCTGCCGGCGCTTCTTCGCCGAGAGCGTGTTCCCCTTCCCGTCGCGTTTCCGTCCGATCGTCGTCGAGAGTCCTCGGTCGTGGCGCGACGTCGTGAGTGGCGCTCCAGTTCGCTCGTTCTCCTCCTCGTACACCGGCTCGCCGCGATGGTCAATTGCGTGCTCTTCCAGGACGAGCCCGCACTCCTCGCACACTGTCTCCACCGTGTTCGTCTCCACTCGCCCACCGCATTCCGGGCAGCCGTTCGTCGGTTGG
>NZ_BAAABL010000095.1:0-532 GCF_039520965.1 Halarchaeum salinum | reverse complement strand
GTAGGGGCGTTCTGCGAAAATGGAAAAATGGGTGCAGAAACCCCGTTCATTTTTTGGCCAAAATTGCCATTTTTGGGCTCCGGGGCGGAAAACTGGGGGTTGGTGTAAAATAGGGCCGGGTGGGCCGGGAAATTCGGGGAAATTGCCCTTCCTGAGCTGGGTTGGGTTGAAACTGGCCTCCTAGCCCGTTGTTTTGGTGGTTTCTAAATTTAGATATTGAATTCTGACTTAAATTTGCTGAATATTGGTGGTTTTGGGATGTGTTTGGTCCTCGCGGCTGGTCTTGAGGCGGGCGGTGGCTGGTTTTAGATGTGGGCTGCGTTTGGTGGTATGGGTATTCTTTATGGATTGGTTTCCGACACTGGCTTGGCTTCATTGGATTTGATGGTGGTGGTTGGGATTGGATGATAGTGAGCATAGGTTTGATATACAGAATAAGTTATATATTAAATATGGCATTAGGGGTATTCAATAGGGGATACGATAGCGTAGGTAGACTAGTTATTTGTAGTTATTATATTATTTATGATAA
>NZ_BAAABL010000094.1:0-1731 GCF_039520965.1 Halarchaeum salinum | reverse complement strand
TATGGGCCCATCCTCCACCAAACTGGAGGAGTTTCGTTAGCCTCGATGGTCTTAAGTGTCCGACTGGCGCGAACCGTGTCGCGAAGGTGGGTCGAACCCCAGAAGGATTCGATCCCGGTGCGTTGGAGGTGATCCAGCCGCAGATTCCCCTACGGCTACCTTGTTACGACTTAAGCCCCCTTGCGGAGCCCAGATTCGACCACTATACAGTGGCCTCATCCGGACCCCACTCGGGTGCTTTGACGGGCGGTGTGTGCAAGGAGCAGGGACGTATTCACCGCGCGCTCTTGACACGCGATTACTACCGAATCCAGCTTCATGAGGGCGAGTTTCAGCCCTCAATCCGAACTACGACCGAGTTTAGGAGATTAGCGCCACCTCTCGGTGTTGCAACCCACTGTCTCGGCCATTGTAGCCCGCGTGTAGCCCGGCTCATTCGGGGCATGCTGACCTACCGTTGCCCGTTCCTTCCTCCAGTTTAGCACTGGCAGTCCGCCTAATGTACCCAACCACCACAAGGGTGTTGCTGGCAATTAGACGTGCGGGTCTCGCTCGTTGCCTGACTTAACAGGACGCCTCACGGTACGAGCTGACGGCGGCCATGCACCTCCTCTCAGTAGCATCGGGTAAGATCGTCAATCTGACCGTCATTACTACTGTCGGAGCCGGTGAGATGTCCGGCGTTGAGTCCAATTAAACCGCAGGCTCCTCCGGTTGTAGTGCTCCCCCGCCAATTCCTTTAAGTTTCATCCTTGCAGACGTACTTCCCAGGCGGTCCGCTTCTCGGCTTCCCTACGGCACAGCACAGGCTCGTAGCCTGTGCCACACCTAGCGGACATCGTTTACAGCTAGGACTACCCGGGTATCTAATCCGGTTCGAGACCCTAGCTTTCGTCCCTCACTGTCGGATCCGTCCTTCCAAGGTGCTTTCGCCATCGGCGGTCCGTCCAGGATTACAGGATTTCACTCCTACCCCGGACGTACCCCTTGGATCTTCCGGTCCCAAGCCAAGCAGTTTCCGCTGGACGCCCACCTGTTAAGCAGGTGGATTTCCCAACGGACTTGCCTGGCCAGCTACGGACGCTTTAGGCCCAATAAAATCGGTCATCACTCGAGCTGCCGGTATTACCGCGGCGGCTGGCACCGGTCTTGCCCAGCTCTTATTCGTAGACCACCTTACGGTCTACAAAAGTGTGAGCTCTATGCCCACACACTCGGAGTCCCCCTATCGCACTTCCGTACAGTGTAAAGGTTTCGCGCCTGCTGCGCCCCGTAGGGCCCGGTATCTTGTCTCAGATACCGTCTCCGGGCTCTTGCTCTCACAACCCGTACCGATTATGGGCACGGTGGGCCGTTACCCCACCGTCTACCTAATCGACCGCAGTCGCATCCTGTAGCACCAAGGCGTTTCCGGCTCGAATCACTCCAGATATCGAGCGTTATGACGTATTAGCCTCAGTTTCCCGAGGTTATCCGTCGCTACAGGGTAGCTTGACCACGTGTTACTGAGCTTTCCGCTACGAGTCTCAACTCGTACAACTAGCATGGCTAAATCGGACTCCGATAGCAATGACCTCCGGCAGGATCAACCGGAATGTGCTGGAGTGTAACTCCAGCTCGGCGGGAACAAAGGTTCCGCTGGTTGCGACACGAAGTCACACCAGCCGGATGTCACTGACCATCGAGGCTAACATCAGATCCCATCTGTACGGCGGACCGCAGGGGTAGGAT
>NZ_BAAABL010000093.1:0-585 GCF_039520965.1 Halarchaeum salinum | reverse complement strand
AAGGTTCTCGGGTCGACAATGTCGATCCCTTGGAAGGAGCCGAGATCGAGCAGATGCCGATCGCCAGAGACGAGATAGTCCACGTGACCAGCCACTGCGGCTTCGAGGAATTTGTCGTCATCGGGGTCATCGTCAACTGCTGTGATGTCCTCGTTTGGGTCGACGAACTCCGCGTAATACCGGATTGTTTCGACTTCCTGCTGGACGTCTTCTTCGTCCATGTGGAACTTCTCCGGATACTTGAGTAGGGTGTCTCGAAACTCAGTTAGCGTCGCGACGGAGACAATAATCTCGTACTCACTACTGAACCCTTTGACGACCACATCGTGGGGGACACCAGTCGCGATGACGCTTGAAATGAGGACGTTCGTATCGAGAACGGCTCTCATTCATCGGCGCTCCGCGCGTCGTGGACTAGCTGGCTGACCTCGTCCATGGAGAGATTGACCTCTTCCGATCGCTCTTCGACTCGGTGCTGGAACTCTTCGACTGAGGGGAGTTCGAGTTTCTTCAAGACCAGACCGTAGTCTGTCGGGACGACCATCAGCTTCGTCCCTTTTTCGAGGCCGAACTGGTCGCGAAGCC
>NZ_BAAABL010000092.1:0-53481 GCF_039520965.1 Halarchaeum salinum | reverse complement strand
CTCTTTGCGGCGATCTCCAGACATACTCTCGTATCAGGCGCCACCTCCATAACTTCCCCTAACCACTACGCGTTTCTGATGACGGCGTACAGCCAAGAGCGCTGGTCATCAATCTGTATCACGGTTTCGTCGACTGCAACGTGATCCGGGTCTTTGCCCTTGCGGTTCGCTACGCGCACGCCTCGACGCCTGCCAGTTCGCTCTCGACGACCTCGTGAGCTTCGTCGTCCTCTGGGGGTTCGTCAACCTCGTCTACACGAACTGGATCCCGGTGCTCTGCACCGCCGCGCTCGTCTGTGTCCTCCTCGCCACCGACCGCTTCGACCTCGCGTTCGCGCGCGACGGCGGCGTCGACGAGTGAGGGTGCTATGCCTCCGCCTCGGATTCCGTCTTCACGACCACCGCCGGCCGGCTCGTAAGCCGGAGCACCCGGTCGGTGACGCTTCCGAGGAGCGCGCGATACTCGTCGGGGCGCTGCTGCGTGCCGAGGACAAGCAGGTCGGCGTCTATCTCGTCGGCGTAGTCGATGATCGTCTCCGCGGGGTCACCGTGGCGGAGTTCGTCCGTGACGTCGACGCCGGCGGCCGCTGCCTGCTTGCGCACCGCGTCGAGTGCTTCCTCGCCGGCTTCTTCGAGGCCGTGCTCGGGCCCTTCGGCCTCGTCGACGTACTCGTCACCGCTGTACGCCGTGTACACCGACTCGTCCACGACGTAGACGACGTGCAGGTTGGCGTCGTGAGTCGCCGCGAGTTCGATCGCGTGGGACGCGGCGTTCTCGGATGCGACGGTACCGTCAGTCGCCAGCAGGATGTCGTCGTACATGCGTTTCGCTCTTTCACGCGGATCGCCGTAACTCCGGGGGACGCGCGGGAACAACAGAGTTACCTGCCGCGTGGCGCTCCTTCGCGTATGGAGAAGCTTCTCGTGCGGGCGGTCCGGGGGGAAGACGTCGAGCGGCCGCCGGTGTGGCTGATGCGCCAAGCCGGCCGGCACATCCCCGAGTACCGCGAGATCCGCGAGGAGTACAGCTTTCTGGAGGCGATCAAGACGCCCGAAGTGGCCGAGCGGATCACTCTCCTCCCGTGGGAGCACTACCGGCCGGACGGCGTCGTGATGTTCTCGGACATCCTCACCGTCCTCGAACCGCTGGGCTTTGACTACCGCATCGAGAGCGGCGTCGGCCCCGTGATCGAGGACCCCTTCGACGGCCCGAGCGACGTGCCGGACGACTACGCGGCGATCGCTGACGAGCTCGACTACGTCGGCGCGCTCCTCGAGCGGCTCGACGACGCCGTCGGCGATGAGACGTCGCTCATCGGCTTCGCGGGTGGCCCGTTCACGCTCGCCTCCTACATCATCGCCAGCGGCTCCTCGCGCCACGACGAGATCCGGCAGTTCCGCGCGCGCCATCCCAACGCGTTCGCGTCGCTCCTCGACGTCATCGCGGACGCCGTCCTCGACTCACTCCAGTACCAGATCGACCACGGGGCGGACGTCGTCCAGCTCTTCGACACGTACGCCGGCGAACTCGCGCCCGCGGATTACCGGGAGTTCCTCCTCCCACTCCATCGGCGGATCTGCGCGGGCGTCGACGCGCCCGTCATCCTCTTCGTGCGCAACATGGCTGGCCGCCTCGACGCGCTCGCCGACGCCGACCCCGACGCGGTGAGCCTCGACTGGACCGTTGACATCGCCGACGCGCGCGACGAGCTCGGCGATATCGCGGTCCAGGGGAACCTCGACCCGCAGTACCTCTTCGGCGACGAGTCGTTCGTTCGCGCGGAAACGGAGCAGGTTATCGAGGCCGCAGGCCCGCGCGGGCACGTCCTCAATCTCGGCCACGGCGTCCACGCGGACACGCCGATGGAGAACGTCCGCGCGTTCGTCGAGACGGCGAAGAACTGGGAGTACGAGAACTGAGCTACGCGAGGTCGTCGGCGACGCACTCGGCCTCACGAACGCGGCCCGGGACGCCGACGCGCGCCGTGTAGTTCGTCGCGAGCGTGATCCCGTCCGGCAGATCGAGTCGATCGAGCGCCGCCCACGACTCGTCGTAGGCCGGGAGCGCATGCCGGTCGATCGAGACGTCGCGGACGTGTGCCGCGGCGTCCATCACTGCCTCGAACTCGTCGGCGGCGATCTCTCCGACGTCTTCCGGGGCCATCTCGACGATCTTCTCGTCCTCCATCCCGCCGAGATACGCCGTGTACTGGCCGGTCCGCCCGAAGAGGCTGTGGTGCCACGAGACGCCGAGCGTTCGCAGCGACTCGGTGCGTCGCACCTGGTAGCCAAAGCCCTCGCGGCGCGCGTCCGAGTACATCGTCACGACCGCGAGCGGGTTGTACGTCAGCTCGCCGAGCGCGGCCGCCGAAGTGGGCGCGACGCCGCCGAGGAGGTCGGCGGCGGCCGGCGCAGGAACGGTGAGCACGACCTCGTCCGCAGTGACGGGGCCATCCGGCGTCGAGACGACGTAGCGCTCACCGGCGCGTTCGATCCCGGTCGCGGGCGTCCCGAGCCGCACGCGATCAGCGTAGCGTGCGGCGAGCGCGTCCGGGAGGCGCTGGAGACCACCGGTGATCGAGACCGGCGGCGGGGCCTCCCGGTCGGCTATCGCACGTTGCAGGAGCGGCCGGAGGAGACGCCCGTGTTCGCCCTGCATCCGCAACAGCGCGGGGAGCGCGTGTTTCACCGGCATCCGATCGGGATCGGAGCCGTACGTTCCGCCGTAGATCGGTTCGACGAGGTTACGATACGCCGTCCGCCCGAAGGAGCGCCGGACGGCGTGCCCGACTGACTCGTCTGGGCGCACGTCACCGGTCAACGGCTCCGCGAGGACGCGAAACTTCGCGTACCACGGGAGGAGGTCGGTGCGGAGGAACGTCGGAAGGTCGAAGGGGACTTCGCGGAGCGAGCCGCCCGCATAGACGTAGAGCGGGAGGTCGTCGTCCGCGACGAGCAGGTCCTCGCGAAGCCCCGCAGCATCGACGAGCCGCTCGATCCCGTCAGTCAGCCGGACCCGGTTCGGGCCGCGTTCGGCGACGAGGCCGTCGTCGAGGGGCTTCGAGTCGATGACGCCGCCTGCCTCGTCAGCGGCCTCGAGCGTGACGCTCGTGACGTCGCGCTCGGCGAGGGCGTGCGTGAGCGCGAGGCCCGTGATCCCCGCGCCGACGACGGCGACATCCGCGTCGTTGCCGTCCCGTTCTCGGCCCGTGCCCGCGGCCACGGGCACGGTTACTCGGCGCGCGGCGCGTTCAGGCACATCGCGCCCTCCTCGGCTGCGCACTGACACTCCCGGAGCTGGTAGTACTCGGGGTCGACGTCCGCCGCGAACGGCTCGACAAGGTCCGCGAGCAGTTCGGCGAAGCGTGGGTCGTCGTGCGGGACCGGGACCCGAAAGAGCTCCTTGCCGGCTGCCTCGACCTCCTCGCGGAGTTCGATGTCGAGTTCGGAGAGCGTCTCGGATTGCTCGTGCATGAAGCTCACGGGCTCGACGACGACGCGCTCGGCATCGGTTTCGACGGCGACATCCTCTGTCTCGGGTTCGGTCCACGGGATGTCGCGGTTCTCGTGGTTCTGGTAACCAACGACATAGTCCTCGACACCGACGAGGTGGGCGAGTGCCGTCGTGAACTCGTTCACGTAGACGTCGTAGCGCGACCCCTCCTCGAGGTAGTGCGTCGGCGTCCCGTGCGCGGAGAAGAGGACGTCCGTGTCCTCGGCATCGAGGTCGATCCCCTCGCGCTCGGCGTACTTACGGACGTTGTCGGCACGCATCCGGGTGTACGCGGGATGGCGGTGCCAGCCGGAGATGCGATCGACCGGCACGTCCCAGTCAGCGGCTGCGACGGCGTCGTTGAGGTCAGCGAGGGCATCGACGGTCGTCGAGGGGCCACAGAGCGGGTAGATCGGGAGGCCGACGAGTCGGTCGACACCGTCGGCTTTCGCGGCGGCGACGGCGTCCGCGATCGTCGGCTCGGAGAACTGCGTGCCGAGGTAGCCGGTGGCGTCGAAGCCGCGCTCGGTGAGAACATCGACGACGGCGTCGACCTGTGCTTTCGCCTGCGGGTTCAGCGGTGACCCGCCGATGTCTTCGTACTCCTCGATGAGGCTGGGCGCGCGCTTCTCGGCGAGTTCGCGCGAGCGCTCGCGGGCCTGCGCCTCGGGCATGTCGCCGTCGAGGAAGCGGTTGTTGTAGAAGATCCGTTCGAGATAGGGGACGACCTCCTCGCGCGTCGGCTCGGATGGTTCGCCGAAGTTCAGGAGGATGACGCCTGTGGTCATATGCGTTCGTTGGGCATCGGTCGGCCAAAAGGTATCGGTTGCCGAACCCACCGTACGGCCGTCGAACCAGTCGGTATATGCCGTTTGCGTCCGTTCGTGGATGGCCGTCAGACGCCCTTCAAGTTCGTCGAGGGCCGAACGAAAATATGATCATTCCGATGACAACGATTATGTAACACTATCAGAACAGTGTAATCGTATGCCCCGCAGAACGAAACGATGTGCCCTCACCCTCGGGCTCGTCGGTGCCCTCCTCCTCGCCGGTTGCTCGACGCTCCCGACCGGCGGGCTCTCGGACGCCGACGCGATCGGTGAGCAGGTCCAGCATCGCTACGACGCGATCGAGGGGTACAGTGCGACCGTCACGAAGACGGTCGAAACGGAACACGCGACGTCGACGGTCAGTGCGCACGTCTCCGCCGACACCGACGGTGCGACGACCGTCACGTACCGGAGCGGCCCGAACGCGGGGTCGACGGTGACGTACGAGACGGCGACACGCGCGTCCGCCCTCGCGACCGGCCCGAGCGATGCGGCGACGCGTGGGTCGACGTACGGCGCGCTCGCGGCGTCACTCGTCCGAACGAACGACGTCTCGATCACTGGAACGGCGGTCGTTGAGGGCCACCAGACCGCAGTCGTCTCGCTCACCGACGGCAATACGAGCGACGCGGACGACGCTGCCCGTCGCGTCTGGATCGACACCGAGCGTCGGATCCCGCTCCGCGTCGAAACGACGTGGACGACTGCGGACGGCGTGAACGTCACCGAGACAGTCACGTACACGAATGTGACCCTGCGCGAAACTGGTGACTCGAACGGCACGATGGCAGCGAACACGGTGAGCGCGACGTGAGCGATGGCTCGCGCTCGCGACTCGGTCGCCTCGTCATCGTCGGTGCGGTAGTCGGCCTGCTTGTCGGTGCGGCCGTCGTTCCGACCGTGTGGGATCGGACGAGCGGCCCGGACGGGAGCGTCGCCGTCATCGAACTCCACTCGACGATCACGAGCGACACCGCGAGTACGGTCATCGACAACCTCCGCGAGGCCAGGCAGAATGACTCGATCGAGGCTGTCGTCCTCGATATCGACAGCCCCGGTGGTGCCGCGGCGGCGAGCGAGCAACTCTACCTCGCCGTCAAACGCACGCAACAGGTGATGCCCGTCGTGACGAGCGTGACGGGGATGGCCGCCTCCGGCGGCTACTACACCGCGGTCGCCTCGGACGAGATCTACGTGACGCCCGCGAGCAGCGTCGGCAGCGTCGGCGTGCGAGCGACGATCCCGACGCCGGGCGTGCCGGCCGGCGAGATCGTCACCGGCCCTGACAAGGGTGCGACGTCGACGCAAACCGAGGTCCGCCAGCGCGTTGAGGCGCTCCGGCGGGCGTTCGTCGGTAGCGTGCTGGCTGAGCGGAACCTGACGCTAAGCGAGAGCGAACTGTCCTACGCGAAGCTCTACTCGGGCGCGCGCGGCGTCCAACTCGGGCTCGCTGACTCCGTCGGTGGGATCGACACCGCGATCAGCGCGGCCGCGAGTCGGGCCGGGCTCTCGGACTACCGCGTGGTCCGAATGGAGTCACCGACTCCGAACGTCCTCAGCCAACTCGGCCTCAGCGCCGACGCGGACGGGACGGCGAGCGCGAGCGCGACGTTCGGCAACCAGGGCGTCGAAACCGTCCACTACCTGATGCTCCATGGGTCGATCGCCGGCCCGAAGACGGAGGTGATCGCCAATGCGAGCGCCTGATCTGCGACGCGGTATCGGGGCGTTCGTCGCCGTCTTCCTCGCCGTCGTCGTCGTGACGGCCGGTGTGGGCTTTGCGAGCGGCGTTATTGGCTCGAGCGGATCGGCGCAGCCGGACGCACCTGCGTACGACACGGGTGAACTCCTGCCGACGCCGGTCGACGACAGCGGGTCCGTTCCGGTACCAGACGCGGGAACGCAGAAAACCGTCGTCGTCGACGCCGCGCACGGCAACGCAGTCGGGCGCGCGGACATGCAGCCGCTCGTGAACGCCCTGATCAAGGGCGGCCACGAGGTGCGCTTCTACACCGGCGGGACCTCTTCGCTCGTCTCCAGTTCGGGGACGTCGGCGCTGAACGAGACGCTCAACGGTGCGGACGCGTTCGTCATCGCCGATCCGGCCGCGGCGTATAGCTCGGCGGAAGCGGACGCCGTCTCTGCGTTCTCGGACGACGGTGGGCGCGTGCTCCTGCTCGGCGATACGCCGACCACGGCGTCGAGCACAGCGTCGCTCCTCGGGCTCTCTACGGGTGCGACGACGGCCGGGAGCGGGCAGCCGAACGCCGTCGCCGCCCGCCACGGAATGACGTTCAATGCCGACTACCTCTACGACATGACGGAGAACGCGAACAACTTCCAGTACGTCTACGGATCGCCGAGCGCCGAGGGCGGCCTCGCCGCCGGCGTCGATCGAACGGTGTTTGACGCCGCAGTCGCCGTCACACACGGTGACGCGGCGACGGCGGCCATCAGCGCCGAAAACGTCAGCCGATCGAGCACGCGGACGACCGGGACGTACGCCGTCGCGGTCCAGAACGGGAACGTCGCCGCGATCGGCGACACATGGTTCCTCACGCCGGACGGCGCGACCGTCGCCGACAACGAGGTCCTCATCGGGAACGTCGCCGACTTCCTCGTGAGCGGGACGAAGACCGGCACGATCGGCGGGTCGAGCGCTCGGCCGACTCCGGGCGCACTCTCCCTCGGTGGATCGGGCGTTACGCCGACCCCGGGGGGCGCGACGAACGGAACGAACACGACCAACGCGACGGCCTGACGCGTCGGCGCGTCGCGTACGGGAGGCGAAACGCTTGTGTCGCCCTCCCACAAACTCTGGTTAATGATGAGTGACGACGAGCCACCGACCGCCCCGGTCATCTGCGAGGCGTGCGGAACGACGAACCGCGTACCGCTCCCGGAGGTCGCCGACACCATCGAGCGGCACAACGAACGCGTCCACGGCGGGGCCGAGGAGGCTGAAGTCGACCCCGACGTCGCCGACAAACTCGCGGACCTCATCGCCCGCGATCTCGGGTTTCTCGACGAGTAAGGGGGCGGATACTGGGGATGCCCAACCAAGCAGCACGTTTAGTAGTACTGTCCAGTAATACTGCTTAGTAGTATCGAGCTGGGGTTCCGCGACGCTACGCACGGAGCGTGGCGGACCCGACTGGCGACGGCCGGCGTTGATCGAATGCCCGCGCTACCAGTCAGTGAACTTATCGCGGCGAAAGAGATCGAGCTCTTGGACGACGTTCGGGTCCTCCTGCTCGGCGGCGAAGGCGATGGCACGCGCGACGTCGGCGGGTTCGGCTGCGTCGCCGGGCTCGATGGCTTCAGCGAATTTCTCGCCGTCCTCGCTGGCGAACTCCGTGCGGACTTCGGTCGGGTTGATTACCGTCACGCCGACACCCTCGTTGCCGGCGCTCCCCTGCAGGCTCAACGCGAGCCCGCGTGTCCACCACTTCGTCGCGGCGTACACCGGTGCGCCGGGACGCGGGTACTGCCCGGCCATACTTCCGAGGAAGAGCAGGTTCCCCGCGCTCTCCTTCAGATGAGGCATGGCGGCACGCGCGACGTGGAACATCCCGTCGCAGTTCACGTCCATCATCTGTCGATACGCGTCGAGGTCGAGGTCCTCGATGGCCGTCTCGGCGCGCCCGAGACCGGCGTTGTTCACGACGACGTCGAGGCCACCGAAGCGCTCGACGGCCGCATCGACGAGCGCCTCGACCGCCGCGTTGTCCGTCACGTCCGTCGGGTGGACGACGGACTCGACGTCGTGATTGTCTGACATCTCGGTCGCGAGCGTTTCGAGTCGCTCCTCACGGCGGGCGCTCAGGACGACGTTCGCGCCTCGAGAAGCGAGTTCGCGGGCGGTCGCCGCGCCGATGCCGGAACTCGCGCCCGTGACGAGCGCCGTCGCGTCGGTCAGCGTGTCGGTCATACTCGTGACCGGTATAGCAAGGGGCTTAACGGTTCGGGAACCCGGTGAGGCGAATCAGCCGACGGATTCGGAGAGGGTTCGTCACTCGTCCACGGCATCGACGAGCGTGAGCGCGCGTTCGACGGCGTCGCGGGCGTCCGCGCCGAAGACGTAGCAGACGGGCTCGATGCCGTACGCGCCGTCGTGGTAGGCGACGGTCGGTACGCCGTCGGCGAACGCGTCGCGGAGTTCGGCCGCGCGGTCCTCGTAGCCGGCGTCGAACGCGACGGGGTCGTGTCCGCGCGCCCGGGCGGCGTCGAGGAGCGCGTCGCTCGTGGCGAGGTTCAGCGCGCCGCCGACGGTGTCGCCGACGTCGGCCGCGACGAGGAGCGCGCTCGCCACGTGGTGCGACGCCCCGAACGCCGGTTCGGAGGGGACCTCGACCCGCCCCCGCACGGCGTGGAGTCGGCCGGGGACGGCGGCGACGTCCGCGGGGTCGGCGGCCTCGGGAAGCGCGCTCGCCACGTTCGTCCCGACGTTCGGCACATGGCCGGGCGTCGCGTCCGCGGCGGCGAAGCGTCGGACGGCCGTGCGGACGTCGCGGAGCGTCTCGCGCTCGCGCGCGGCCGCCCCGTCGCGCCCGCGGACACAGAGGTCGCACTCGCGGCCGTCGAGCGCGGGCATCGCGTCCTCGTGGAGTGCGCAGACCGGCCCGCGGTCGACGAACGCGGCGAGGAGCTCGCGGACCTCGACGAGCGCGTCGTAGCCGGAGAGCTCGTCCGCGACCCAGCCGTCGGCGACGCGCTCGACCGTCGATGCGAAGCGCTCGTCGTCCGCGAGTCGGTCGGTCGTACGGGCCTCGCCGGCGAGGTAGTTGCTTACCGCGGCCTGCGTGACGCCGAGAAAGCCCGCAATCTCACGCTGCGAGCATCCTCGATCGGAGAGAGCGCGGGCGAGCGCGACGCGCATCGTCGGGACGAACTCGTCGGCGATCACCTCGGCGGGGAGGACGAGCCCGTCGTCGCGTGTCGTTGCCATCGGTGATAATCCAGTTATACCACTAAATTATATAGGTGGCGATGGCGAGGGGACCGATATGGGATACACCGAGACGCTGACCGAGGTCGCCGACCCGACCTGGGACGCCATCGAGGCGCACCCGATGGTGTCGGGGCTCGGCGACGGCACGCTCGACGTCGAGCCCTTCCGGTACTGGGTGCGTCAAGACTACGTCTACCTCGTCGAGTACTGCCGGGTGTTTGCCTACGGGGCGGCGCGTGCGCCCGACCTCGACACCCTCCGGCGTTTCGCCGAACTGCTCCACGAGACCGCAGAGACGGAGATGGATCTCCACCGCGAGTACGCCGCCGAGTTCGGCATCACCGAGGCCGAACTGGAGGCGACCGAGGCGTCGCCGACTACACGCGCGTATACGGACTTCCTCGTCCGCACCGCCGCAACCGGCACCTTCGGCGATCTCGTTGCCGTCCTCCTTCCCTGCATGTGGGGGTTCAACGAGACCGCGAAACGGCTCAAGGCCGGGGGGCTCCCGGACGATGAGCGCTATGCGGAGTGGATCCGTACCTACGCCGGCGACGACTTCACTGAGCTCGCTGAGTGGTGCAAGGCCCTCATGGACGACATCGCGGCCCGGTCGAGCGACGCCGACCGAGAGCGCTACCGCGAGATATTCGAGACCTCGGCGCGCTACGAGTACCGCTTCTGGGACGCCGCGTGGCGCGAGGAGGAATGGACGGCGTGAGCCACACGGACGACCTGCGCGCGGTGAGCGCGTGGGATGACGCCACAAACGGGGGCGAGCGCTAATGCTCGATGCGACGCTCACGCTCGGCGTCGTCGCCCTCGCGCTCGCCGCCACGACCCTCGTCGGCATCGGCTACGCGCTCCGGCGTCCCCTCTCGCTTGATGCACTCCTCACCGCACGCGGAAGCGCGAGCGAGGGCACGACGGTCGCGTCCATCGTCGGCTCCGTGATGGGCGCGTGGATCCTGCTCAGCCCCGCGGAGGCCGGTGCGGCCTACGGCGGCGTGACGGCCGTTCTCGGCTACGCGATCGGGAGTGCCGCGCCGCTCCTCCTCTTCGTCCCCGTCGCCGCACGCGTCCGCGACGTGATGCCGGACGGCCACTCGCTCACCGAGTACGTCCGCGCGCGCTTTGGGACCGCGTTCTACTGCTTCGTCCTCGTCGTCTCCGTCTTCTACATGTTCGTCTTCCTCGCGGCGGAGATGACGGGCGTCACCGCGGCGCTCGCGCTCGTCGCCGGCGTCCCTGCGTGGGCGACCGCGACTGTCATCGGCGGATTCGTCCTTGTCTACACGGCCTACGGCGGTCTCGTCGCCAGCCTCGTCACCGATACCGTCCAGACCGCCGTCGCGCTCCCCCTGCTCGTCGTCGCCGCCGTCGGCGCGCTCTGGCAGTTGGGCGGCACCGACGCCGTCTACCACACTGCCGCGAGCGCGTCCCCAGATCTCCTCACACTCGCAAACCCCGCGGCACTCGCCTTTGGCTTCTACGTCGTCTTCGCCGTCCTCGGCGCGAACGTCCTTCATCAGGGCGTCTGGCAGCGGATCTGGGCCGCTGAGTCCACGAGCGCGGTGAAACGCGCGTTCGGCGTCAGCGCCGTCGCCGTCGTTCCGATGATCGTTCTGTCCGGCGTCTTCGGCGTTATCGCTGCCGCGCGCGGCCTCGTGGACGGCAACGCCGGCGTCTCCTTCTTCCTCGTCGTCAACGACGTCTTCCCGACGTCGCTCGCGCTCGGCGTCGTCGTGCTCGCCGTTCTCCTCGTCGCCAGCACTGCCGACACAGTTCTAAACGGCGTCGCCAGCGTCGTCACCGTCGACCTCGCAGCGTTCACGGACGCCGACAGGGACACCCTCACGCGGATTTCGCGGGCCGCGACCGTCGTCGTCGCCCTCGCCGCCATCGTCGTCGGTGCGCGCGGCTACGACGTCCTTACGCTGTTCTTCCTCGCCGACCTCCTTGGTGCGGCCACGTTCGCGCCGTTCGTCCTCGGCCTCTACCTCCCGACGCTCGGCGAGCGCGGCGCGTTGCTCGCCTCCGTCGCGGGGCTGCTCGTCGGCCTCGCGTACTTCCCCGGCCTCGGACTCGCCGGCGCGCTCGCCGCCCTGGGCGTCCCCCTCACCCCCTCCTTCTTCTGGGTCTTCGTCGGCTCGACCGGCGTCTCGATCACGCTCACGTTCGCCGCGGCCGTCGTCGGGCGACACGAGTACGACGTGCGAACGCTCCGCCACGTCGGCGAGCGCCTCACGGAGGCGAGCGACCGGTGATCTCGCACCTCGGCTTCGCCGTCCTCATGTGGGGATCGATACTGCTCACCGCGGCCGTCTTCGGCTACGTCGTCCTGACGCTCCGGTGGTAGGCGACGACAAGACCTATTGATCGCCTCCTGGACGTACGTGTATGGCCGCCATCGAGATACGATCCCTCCAGAAGCGATTCGGCGACGTCACCGCCCTGCGGGACGTCGACCTCACCGTCAAGGAAGGCGAGGTGTTCGGGTTCTTAGGGCCGAACGGAGCCGGGAAGTCAACGACCATCGACCTCCTCCTCGACTACCTCCGGCCGACCGCGGGGTCGGTGTCCGTCTTCGGGCACGACGCGCAAGCGGAGACGAAGCGCGTCCACGAGCGCCTCGGCGTCCTCCCGGACGCGTACGGGCTCACCGGCCACCTGACCGCCCGCCAGCACGCGCAGTTCGCCATCGACTCGAAGGACGCGGACGACCACCCGCTCGAACTCCTCGATCGGGTGGGCGTCGCGGAGGCCGCCGATCGGAACGTCGAGGGGTTCTCGAAGGGGATGAAACAGCGCCTCCTCCTCGCGTGCGCGCTCGCCGGTAGCCCCGACCTGCTCGTCCTCGACGAGCCCTCGACGGGCCTCGACCCGAACGGCGCGCGCCGGATGCGCGAGATCGTCCGCGAGGAGAACGAGCGCGGCGCAACCGTCTTCTTCTCCAGTCACATCCTCGGGCAGGTCGAGGCCGTCGCCGACAGAGTGGGGATTCTCGTCGACGGCGAGGTGGTCGCGGAGGATCACATCGACGATCTGCGCGATTCGGTCGGGAGCGCGAGCGGCACCCTCGTCCTCACGCTGGATCACCTCTCGGAGGCCGCGCTGGCTGCCGTACGAGACGTCGAGGGCGTCACGAGCGCCGACGCTAACGGGCAGACGGTCACCGTCACATGCCCCGACGAGCGGAAGGCCACGGTCGTCGACGCCGTCCGTACCGATGGGGCGACCGTCCTCGACGTCGAGTCCCGCGAAACCTCACTCGACGACCTCTTCGCGAGCTACACCGAGACGGCCGACGCCGGTCCGGAGGGCGGGGTAGAACCGAGTGCGGACACTGGCGGAGAGGCGGGTGGCGATGCGAGCGCGGACGCCGCGACTGACGCGGAGGCGTCGCGATGAGTTGGCGCGTCGTCGCGGAGCGCGACGCCCGCGACCCCTTCCGATCGATGAGCGCGCTCACACTCTTCGGGGCGTACGCGATCCTGTTCGCCCTCGCCGGCTACCTGCAGTCCGGGGGATCGTCGGGAGTCGCCGGTGGCCTCCCGACGCTCGTCCAGTTCATCGTCCCGCTCACCGCTCTCGGCGTCAGTTACGGCGCTATCGCCGGAGCGCGTGACGACGGGAGCCTCCGGGTGATGCTCTCCTACCCCCACTCGCGGTTCGACGTCGCGCTCGGCACCGCGCTCGGGCGTGCGATCGTGACGTGCGCCGCCATCACGACGGGCTACGTCGTCTCGCTCGTCGTCTTCGTGGCCGCCGGAGGCAGCGGGGTCTCGGTGACGACGTTCGTCGGGGGATGGCTCCTCTCGTGTCTCCTCGGCGTCGCGTTCGTCGGCATCGGCGTTGGTGCCTCCGCGACCGCCCGGACCGCGCGTCGCGCCGTGGGACTCGCGGCGTCCGCGTTCCTCCTCTTCCTCATTGCGTGGAACGCGATCCCGACGCTCGTCCGCTACGTCGCCGCGGGCTTCCAGTTCTCGCTCGGCCCGACGCCGACGTGGGCACGCGTCTTCAACGCTTGCAGCCCCCTCGAGGCGTACAGCACGGCCGACGGGGCGCTCGCTGCGAGCGCGGCCTCGGGACCGTTCTACACGACCCGATGGTTCGCCGTCGTCGTGCTCGTCGCGTGGGCGGTCATCCCCCTCGCCCTCGGCTATCTGCGCTTCGAGCGCGCCGATCTCTAGTCGAAGCGCCCCGTGGTTGCCGCAACCAACTGGTCCACTCTATCCATCAGTCGCGTCGTACACGCCCTCGACGCCGAGTGGGCTTGCCGCGACGTCGATCGGTTCCCCCTCGGCATACTCGTCCGGGGTGACGACGGTGACGGCGTCGATGGAGCCCCCACGAAGGAACCCCCACACCCGTTGAAGGAGCGAGGGCGACCCGCCGCGCCGACAGACGACGACGTAGTTCCCGCTCGCGCGATCGGCAAGCGCGGGGTTGAGGTCGTGGTCATCGAGTTCCTCCGGGGGGACGACGTGGATGACCGTCCCGGTAATCGTCTCCGACATCACGGATCGCTACGCGTCGCGGGTGGTATAGCCTCCCGGATCACGGATTGTACGTACTCCCCATCCGCCACAGCATCGTGTCGTGGCTGGGCCACGTCGACGCTCCGGTCTCGGGGTGCCGAGGCGCGCAACTCACGCGTCGTCGAACTCGAAATCGGTGATCTCGAAGCGCGCGACACGGGTCGTGCTCTCCGTCACGTCGAAGTGCCAGTCGTGCGCCTCAACGACCCTGGGACTCCGCGCTACCGCGATGCTGAACGCGCAGTTCAACTATCTCGACACCCTCTGAGAACAGGAGAGACGCGCGGGTTCGTACACGGTACAGTGCAGATCAACGAGAGAAGGTGACACGCTTACGCCGTGTGGCATGACCATCGGGACAGCTGTTCTTTCGTGCGAAACAGCCCGCTCTCGCACGAGAGAACAGATCATGTCGTATATCGGTAACAATCCCACCTGCAGGATGGGAAGCCCCGCCGTGAGGGCGAGGAGATGTCACCCGAGGAACGGGAGGACGAACGTGACGAACACGCCGACGACGAACGCCGCCGCGCCGTAGGCGACCTGTGTCGTCGTGAAGGACTGCATCGGTGCCGTCGTCCGCCCGTCATGTATCGTGTCCATGCGTTCGCCTTCTGCGGGCCGGTACTTTCCGTTTGCGGACTCGCGAGGGGGCCTCCACAACGCATATGACGTCACCGTCCGATCCTCTGAGACAGATGCCCTCCAGACGCGCGTTCCTCACTGGTTCGGGCGCGACGGCCCTTGTGACCCTCGCCGGCTGTGGTGGCCGGGAGACCAGCGACGACCCAAGTACGACGAGCGAGAACACGACAGACAGGAGCACGACGGGTACGACGTCACTCCTGCCGGACGCGGCGTCGTTTGAGGCCGACCTCGTCCGCGACGTCACGGCCGATCACCCGCCGCGATTCGCGGCGACGCTGACGAACGAAGGGAGCGACCCGTTCACGGCCACGTTCGGGTTCGCGCCGCCGTTCTCGGTGACGACGCTCAACGCTATCGAGGGCGACGCGTCGCTGTTCTGCTATCCGGTGAGTGACGACGCGCGCCAGCACGTCCGCGCGGTCTCCATCGGGAACGACACGGCGAGCGACCTCCCGCCCGAGAGCCGCGCCGACGAGTGCTGGCGCGTCACCGGGAGTTACTCGACGAACTCGATCGCATACGCGCGGACGCTCGATGCCGGCGAGTCGCTGCGCGTCGCGTACGACGTCTACACGGACGGTGACGGGTCGTGCTTCCCGGACGGCGACTACCGCGCGACGACCGGTGTGTCGGTGCACCCGGGCACGAACACGGGCAACGCGACGGCCGAGCCCTCGACGTCGTGGAGCTACGGCGTGACGCTCGCGCTCCGCGACGGGTCGGTGTCGAGCGTCACTGGGAGCGACGTACGCGAGGTCGCGCTCACGGACGGGTGAGCCCGCCAGTCGGACACCTTTTCAGGGGGTGCCTGCCTATCTCCCCGCATGACCCTGACGAAGCGCGTCATCCCCTGTATCGACGTCGACCTCGACGAGAACGGGGACGCGGCCGTCTACACGGGCGTGAACTTCGAGGACCTGGAGTACACGGGCGATCCGGTCGAACTCGCGAAGAAGTACAACGAGGCCGGCGCGGACGAGTTCGTCTTCCTCGACATCACGGCGAGCGCGGACGGTCGCGAGACGATGCTCTCCGTCGTCGAGGACGTCGCGGACGAGGTGTTCATCCCGCTGACCGTCGGCGGTGGGATCCGCGACACCGACGACATCAAGGAGACGCTGCGCGCCGGCGCGGACAAGGTCTCGATCAACACCGGTGCGCTCGAACGCCCCGAGCTCATCACCGAGGGCGCGAAGGCCTTCGGGAGTCAGTGCATCGTCATCAGCGTCGACGCGCGCCGCCGCTTCGACGAAGCCGGCGAGCACTACGCGCAGGTGGACGGCGAGTCCTGCTGGTTCGAGTGCACCGTGAAGGGCGGCCGCGAGGGCACCGGTATCGACGTCGTCGAGTGGGCTGCCGAAGCCGAGGAACGCGGCGCGGGCGAACTCTTCGTCAACTCCATCGACATGGACGGCACGAAGGACGGCTACGACCTGCCCGTCACGAGCGCCGTCTGCGACGCCGTCTCGACGCCCGTCATCGCCTCCTCGGGCTGTGGCGAACCGAAGCACATGCTGGAGGCCTTCGAGGCTGGCGCGGACGCCGCGCTCGCAGCGTCCATCTTCCACTTCGAGGAGTACACCATCGAGGAAGTGAAGCAGTACCTCGACGAGCACGACGTCCCGGTTCGGTTGTAGGCCCAGTTGAGAGGCACTCGTTTGGTCTAACTGCTTACTGATACACCCGTCCGAGAGCAGATTGGGTAACGAGTATGGCGACGACGACAATCGCAAACCTCGACAACACCCCCAAGCTCGTGAATGACCGTAAAGCGAAAAGAACAGCGAGGGCTACCACGGCAGAGGCGACCATTACTTGATTCTCACGGGAAACCATATCGTAAATCGAGAGAGGTGAACAGAGTACCTACTGAAAGGCGATTTCCCTAGATCGAACGTCCGGGCAAAGACGCTTGGAACAGCTTCGCTGTTTCGTGATGACGAGAGACCGGTTTGTAGTCTTTCGAACTAGCCGAGTTTCACGCGAACGCGGAGCGTTCGCGCCTTTTTCACCCATGTTTTTGCGTCGTGAGGGTCGCCGTAGGCGACCCCTCGACGGAAAAAGGTGGAGGCGGCCTATCGCGCGTTTTCGAAGGCGGTGCGGAACTCGTTCATCTGCTCGTCGACGAGTGCCGCGCCCTGTTCGAGGCAGTCGAGCGGCTTCGCGCCCTCCGTCTTGAGCGTGAGGACGGGTTCGGTCTGACCGCCGGACTGTTCGGGGTTCTGGTCGTACGTCGCGGCGGCGACGTCGTCGAGTTCGAGGAGCGCGCCCTTGAGCACGTTCATGAACGTGTGGTCCTCGTCCGCGATCTCGATCGTGAGCTCTGTGTCCTGCTGCTCGATGACCCGGAGATCCATACACGTACGGTCGCTTCTGCGGCGTTTCAACGTTGCGGTCGCGCCCGCGTGCGGACTCGTCGCCGACCCGCCGGCGTTTAAGGGCGCGGGAACCGAGCGACGCGTATGGTCTCGCCCGCGCTCCTCGCCGGTGGGTTCGCCGCGATCGCGTGCTGGGGGCTCGTCCTCTGCGGTGTCGCCCTCCGAGCCATCCGACTCGGGACGGCGCTCCGGGTCGGTCTCCCGCTCGGGCCGCTCGTCGGCCTTGGCGTCGCCGCCGTCGCGGGTGCCTCGATCGCGGTACTCGCCCCCGCGGTCGTGCTTACCGTCCTCGTCTCGCTCGCGTGTGTCCGCGCGCTCGACGGCGTCGGCGACGAGTGGGGCCGTCGCCTTCGAACACACTTCCTCTTCGGCGTTCCGTGGGGGACGCTCGTCGTCGTCGCCACGGTCGCCAGCTTCTACCTGTTCGTTCAGGGCGGGTGGACGCATCCGTCCGACCCGCTCTCACTCCCCTTCACGTCGTGGTCGTACCTCTACCCGCTCGGCGTTCTCACCGCGCCGTTCGCGCACGCCGGCCTCTCACACATCACGGGCAACCTCCTCGGCACGCTCGTCTACGCGCCACTCGCCGAGTACGCGTGGAGCCACTATCCGACGCGGCGCGGCGAGTCGACGTTCGGCTCGCTCCGCACGAATCCGCTCGCGCGGATCGGCTGTTTCGTTCTCGTCGTCGCCGTCGTCGCCGTCCTGACGAGCGCGCTCGCGTGGGGCCCGATTATCGGCTTCTCGGGCGTCGTCTTCGCCTTCGGTGCGTTCGCGCTCACGCGCTACCCCGTCGCCACGATCGTCGCCAGCGCCGCGAGCGGCTTCGTCTCCACGTTCTACTACGCGCTCCGCGATCCGATCGTCGTCGCCTCCACCGGCCCCTCCTACGGCGGTCCGTGGTGGGCCGGGGTCGCCGTCCAGGGCCACGCAACTGGCGTTTTCGTGGGGGTTCTCCTCGGCGCGCTCCTCGTCACCGCGCGCGACGACCGCCCGAGCGCGCTTCGGCTCTGGGGCGCGGCGATCGTCTACGCCGCGAGCGTTCCGCTCTATGCCATCTGGTGGTACCGCGGCCCTTCGACGTACGTGCTCTACCGGGGCCTGGGCGTCCTCCTCGTCGTCGCGCTCGGCCTCTTCGTCGCTGCGGGTGTCCGCGCACGCTCCCGCCCGCTCCTCGCACATCTCGACACCGGCCTGACGCGCCGACAGGTCGCCACGCTCTGTCTCTGCTTCCCGCTGCTCGTCACCGTCATGGTCGCCGTCCCGGTCAACCTCGCGGCCGTCTCGTCCGACGCGGGCACGGGCGTAAGCGACAGTGCCGTCCACGTTGAGGACTACACGGTCACGTACGCGGAGAACGTCCCCAACGAGCGCGTCGGGGCGTTCGACATCTCGCTGTTGAACGAGTCGACGGGGGTGAACGCGAGCGGCGTCATCGTCTCAAACCCCGAGCGGGCGATCTGGACGCAATCTGTCTCAAAGGGATCACTCGCGTACGCGGGTCGCGCGTCGGTCCGCGTCGGTGGCCTCGGGTGGAGCGAGACCGTCGCCGCGACCCGTTCGGGGTGGGTGCCGACCGGCGGCTCGCCCGTCTATCGGGTCTCACTCGTCGCCCCCGACGGCGCGCGCTCGCTCGCCTACACCTCCCCGAACGCCACGGCCGCACCCGTGATCGCCGGCCGGAACGTCACTATCGCCAACACCCCTGAAGGGTTCAGCGTCGTCGTCTCGCACGCGAACGAGACGCTCGGGCGGGCACCGATACCCACGAAAAACGGAACGGCGACCGCCGGCGGCCTTGGGTTCGGACGCGCCGGGAACTCCCTTGTCGCCGCGCGCAACGGAACCCACGTCACCGTCGCGACCCGCGAGACCTACAACTGACGCCAGTCGATCCGGTACACCTCGACATCGAGTGTCTCGCGCGCGCTCGTGTGGAAGTCGAACTGCCGCGTGACGTCGAACTCAGCAGCGAATGTGTCGGTCACCGTCCCGTCCGCATCCCCTGCGAAGGACTCGATGAAGGCCTGACTCCCCGCGTTGTGGATCGACCACGAGACGCTCGCAAAGTCGGCGGCCGTCGCGAGAAAGCGCCGATCCGCGTGTCTATTTCCCTGCTGTGCCCCAAACGGCGGGTTCATCACGACCGTTGGCGCGGTGTCAAAAACGAGCGGCGGGTCGGTCGCGTCGCCGCGCACCCACGACACCGCGACCTCGGGATCGACGCGCCGCTCGTTCTCGCACGCGGTCGCCAGCGCGTCGCCGTCGACGTCGAGGCCCACGACGCGCGCCGGCGAGCGACACGCCGCGCCGAGCGCAAGCATCCCCGTCCCCGTCCCGAGGTCGAGGACCGGCCCAGCAATATCGCCCCGGAGGTCCGCCGTGTGGAGGACGTGCGCCGCGAGTTCCGCGGGCGTCGGGTACTGCTCGCGCTCGACGTCCGGGTCGTCGAACCCCGCGACGGCCGCGAGACGCTGTTCGAGGGCGCGCTTCATACGGGCGGGAGGATCGCGAAACGAAAAGCCGCGTCGGTTCCGCCTACGACTCGCGCGAGCGGTACCACGTGTGGACGATGGCCCCGACGCCGATGGCGCTGATGACGAAGCTCGCGAGGCCGCCGACGGCCGGGACGGCCGCGACGATCCCCGCACCGAGCGCCCCGACGAGCAGGTGGCCCCACCGCGTCGTCTCCCACCCCAGGCCGTCCGCAGCGCGCCCGCCGAGATAGACGTAGACGATGACGTTCCCGACGTAGTAGACGGCGAACGCGACGAGTAACAGCGGAATCGCCACGAGGATCCCGACGATGGTGATGACGAGCAGGAACGTCACGCACGCGAGGACGACGAGCGTCCCGATCCCCCAGAGGAATGACGGCAGCGGCTCCTCGCGCACGACGTCGATGAGCCGTTCGAGGTAGCTGTCAGCAAACGCCAACACTAGCGCACCCACGATCAGCGTTCCAAGGAACGCGCCGGCGGCGCGGCCGCCGACACCGAGCGTCTGCTGGAACCCGTAGGGGTCGATCTGCTGGAGCGGAAGCACGATGGGGTCCATACGTCCAAGGAGGGCGTACGAGGAGAAAGCCGTTGTGCGCCGCTCGTGGGTCGAGTCACTCCCCCGCTCGCCTCACCGTGGGTTCGGCGCGAAGGCCGAACCCACGGTACTCGCGCATCACTTTGTTCCGCGCTCGCTGTACCGTGGCTCCTACGGACCCACACTCACCACGTCCCGTGGAAGGTGTCGAACTCCATCTCGTCGAGGGGCTTGTTGCCGACGGCGCACTCGTACTCGCCGGGCGTCAGCATCGGCTTGTGGAAGCGCGGGCCGTCGTCGGTGGTGATGCGCGGACAGCCCGTGTTGACGAAGGCGTCCATGTCGAAGTTCCGAAGCCGATCCGGCGTCACCTCGTCCATCGTGATGAGGTAGGCGTTGTCGTTGTTCTCGACGATCTCGTTGGCCTGTTCCCAGCGGCCCTGCCCGATCTTCGTGCAGAAGATGACGCCCCACTTCTCGGCGTCCATCGCCTTGTGTACAGACGCGTAGCGCTGTTTCATGAACTGCTCGTGGTCGGCGATCGTGACCACGTTGTTCACGGGGTCGGCGATGACGACGTTCTTCTCGGGGTGCTCCATGGCGAGCCCGACGGGGTGGAACTTCCCGCCGCCGACGTAGAGCACCTGGTCGGCGTCGATGTCCGCGGAGGCGTAGTTACAACCGAGGACCTGTCCCTCGTTGGTCAGGCGCTCGTCGCCGCGGCGCGTGTGGACGGTGAAGCCGCGCTCCTCCAACCATTCGCGCATCTCCTCGAACTTGTTCATGTGTTGGGCGGTCGTGACGAGCCCGACGTCCCCGGTTTCGAGTTCTTCGAGGGCGTCCTCCATGATCGGCGTCACCTCGACGTTCGAGAAGAGCGGAACGTAGATGATCTTCTCCGAGTCCTTCATCGGGGAGTGCCCGAAGTGGACGAAGACGTCCGTTCGGCGCATCATGTAGGTGTCGAGGTCACACGCGCCGTAGCAGGGCTTCCCGGAGATCATCACGCGCACGTCGTCGGGGAGGAGTTTGCGCAGGTCGTCCGTGACGTGCGGGGCGCGGCGCTTGAGCCCCTCGGGGAACTGCATCCCGACCTTCTCCGCGTCGCGTTCCTCGACGGCCTCCACGATCCGTTCGAGTTCGTAGTCCCACGTCCGGTCGTGTCGCAGCGATAGCCCCGTGTTCCGGAGATCGCCCGCCGACCGCTCGTCCTGACTCATTAGCCGCTGGTACAGTATCTGGCCGTATAACCCCGGCGTTTCGTGGGGTTGCCGCCGCGTGCGACGCGTCCACGCGCCGATCGTGCTCGCCCGATTACTGTGTACTGTTCCCGAATAACAGGGAGAGCCAGTGCGCTTTTCAGTAACATGGCGTATGTACACGGCGTGTCCGAACATCAGCGCTCGCAGAGCGGGAAGCATGACGTAGGTGATACGGGTCACTCCGCGGTGAACCGACGGGCCTTCCTCGGCGTGGCCGGCGCGGCAGCCACGACGGCGATGGCCGGGTGTAGCGGGATGGGTGGGAGCGGCGGCGACAGCACGCCCACCCTCCGCGTGACGGCGTGGAGCGGCAACTACGGCGAGCGATTCGAACAGGCCATCAAGCCCATCTTCGAGTCACGCTTCGACGCCGAACTCGAAGTGAACACCGGGTGGAACAGCCTCCTCGCGAAGATCAAATCCGCACCGCCGGACGACCCGCCGTTCGACGTCACGGTGACGTGCGAACCCATCTACTACAACGGTCGGAACGCGGGGCTCTTCGAGCCGCTGCGCTACGAGGAGAACATCCCGAACATCGAGGGCGTCTACGACTACTACAAGAACGTCCGCCCGATTTCGCACGGTGCGCCGGCGGACGGCGCACCGCTCACGATCCTCTACCGGAACAGCCTCGATAAGCCGGTCAAGACATGGAGCGACTTCACGAACGGCGCGGTGCAGAACTCCGCCGGCGTCGGCGTTGACTCCGGCTTCTGGATCTATCCCCTGCTCGGTGCCGCCGTCGGCACGGACGCCGCCCCGAGCGCGGGCGAGCTTTACACTGAACAGTACCACGACGAGCTCATCAACACGCTCGAAGCGTGGCCGATCACGGGGTGGGCGGCCTCCGGGACCGATATCTGGCAGCAGTTCCGTAACGGCATCATCGACGCCGCCCAGTGGTACTTCGGGCAGGTCTACTACGACATGGAGAACCACGAGGACATCTCCTTCTCCATGCCGAAGGCGAACGCCGGTTACATGGACAACTGGGCGGTCGTGCGCGGCACTGACAAGCGCACGCTCGGCGAGGAGTTCATCAACATGCTCCTCGACCCCGAAGTGCAGAGCAAGTGGTCGGAGGACCACCCGCTGTTCTTCACGTCGAAGGAGATGTCGTACGCGGGCGACCTCGGCGACTATCTCCCGACGACCGCCGAGGAGGCCGAGCAGATGGCGCTGCCGCGCTGGGAGCAGGTCGCGCCCTACTCCGAGAAGTTCTCGAACAAGTTCAAGCAGCTGAAGACGCAGGGCTAATGGCGTCTGTCACACTCAGCGGCCTCCGCAAGGAGTACGGCGACCTCACCGCCGTCGACGGTCTGGAGTTGTCCATCGACGACGGCGAACTTCTCTGTCTACTCGGCCCGTCGGGCTGTGGGAAGTCCACGACGCTGCGCATGCTCGGCGGCCTCGAAACCCCGACGGACGGCGACGTCCACATCGGCGACGACCGGGTGACCGACCAGCCGCCCTACGAACGCGAGACGTCGATGGTGTTCCAGTCGTGGGCGCTCTTCCCGCACAAGTCCGTCCTGGAGAACGTCGCGTTCGGCCTGAAGATGGACGGCGTGGACGAGTCGGAGCGCGACGAGCGTGCCCGCGAGATGCTCGAGGTCGTCGAGATGAGCGGGTTCGCGGACCACGACCCGACGGACCTCTCCGGTGGGCAGAAACAGCGTGTCGCGCTCGCGCGCTCGCTCGCCATCGAGCCTGACGTGCTCCTGCTCGACGAGCCGCTCTCGAACCTCGATAAGCGCCTACGGGAGCAGATGCAACTTGAGCTGCGGAGCATCCATGACGAGGTCGAGACGACGTTCGTCCACGTCACGCACGACCAGAACGAGGCGTTCACGCTCGCCGACCGCATCGGCATCATGAACGACGGACAGATCGAGCAAGTCGGCGCGCCCCGCGAGGTGTACGACGATCCGGTGAGTCTCTTCATCGAGGAGTTCCTCGGTGACACGAACCTCGTGGACGCGACCGTCTCGGAGACGGCGGAGACGGGCGTCGTCGCCGACACCGCACTTGGGACCGAAATCACCGTCCCGACCGGCGACGGCGCGATCGACGCCGGCGACGATCTGACGATCTCGTTCCGCCCCGAGGAGCTCGACGTCGAACACGCAGACGCGACCGACGACGCGGGGCCGTCGATCATCGGCGAGATCACGGACGTCCTCTACCGCGGGTCGTCCGTCCGGTTCTACGTCGAGAGCGCCGGCGAACGTGTGTTCTTCGAGCAGAGCGTCGGCGCGGAGACCGACTTCGCGGTCGGCGACGCGATCGCCGTGTCGTGGGACCCTGACGACCTTCTCGCCTTCGCCGCCGACGGCTCACGGGTCGGTGGGGGGGTGGCGTAGTGACGTCCGAGTCTATGTTCGCGTGGCTCGGCGAGCGGATCAAACGGCAGAACGCACGAAACGTCTTCCTCATCGGGCCACTGGCGGCGTTCGAGCTCGTCTTCTTCGTCGTCCCGTTCCTCATCCTCGTCCGGATGAGTCTGAACGCGAACACGGACCCCGGCTTCTACCAGCCCGCGTGGACCCTTGACGCGTACCGGGCCGTCCTCTCCTCGGGGCTCTATCGCGAACTCGTGGTCTTCTCCTTCAAGCTCGGCGTGATCGCGACCGTCATCGCCGTGCTCCTCGCACTGTTCTACGCGTACGCCGCCTACCGGGCCGACGGGCTTCGCAAGTCGCTGTTGTTGTTCTCGATTATCCTCCCGCTACTGACGACACTCGTCGTGAAGACCTACGCGTGGCGGCCGCTACTCGCGCCCAACGGCGTACTGAACGACGTCTTGCTCGGCGTCGGACTCATCGGGAGCCCGATCCAGTTCGCGCCGGGGTTCGTCGGCACCGTGATCGGGCAGGTGTATATCGTCTTCCCGTACGCCGTACTGTCGATTTACAGCGTGCTCTCGACGATGGACTGGGACACCGTCGAGGCCGCCCGCGATCTCGGCGCGTCCCGCCCGCGATCGTTCCTCGAAGTCGTCGTCCCCGAGGCGCTCCCCGGCATCGCGGTCGCGACCGTCGTCTCGTTCGCGTGGAGCGTCGGCGCGTACGCCGCCCCCTCCCAACTCGGCTCGGGCGCGCAGACGACGTTCGCCATGGAGATTGAGAGCCTGATGCTCACGCAGTTCGACTACCCGACGGGCGCGGCGTTCAGCCTCCTGATGCTCGCCGCCATGCTCGTCGTCTCACTTGGCGTGATGCGCCTGCTCACCGGCTCCGTCGGGGGTGTCGAGGGTGTCTGACGTCGAGTCGACGCGCGAGCGAATCGAGGACGTACTCTTTCGCGCCGGCTACTGGCTCGTGTTCGCGATCATCATGCTCCCCATCGTCGTCGTGTTCGTCACGTCGTTCCAACAGGGGGAGTATCTCACCTTCCCGCCACAGGAGTTCAGCCTCCGGTGGTACACCCAGTTCTTCGCGAGCGCGGAGTGGCTGAGCGCCGTCCGCGACAGTCTGGTCATCGGCGTCGGCGCGTCAGTCCTCTCGACCGCTCTCGGCGTGACGGGATCACTCGCCGTGCAGCGCTCGGACTCGACGCTCGCGCGCGTCCTCCCGCCACTCATCATCCTGCCGCTCCTGCTGCCGCCGGTCGTCATCGGGCTGACGCTGCTCATCTACTTCAACCGGATTGGCTTCGGGAACACCTACCTCAACATCGTCGTCGCTCACACGCTGTGGGCGACGCCGCTCGTCTTCTTCGTGATGCAGTCCGTCTTCGCTCGCTTCGACTGGGATCTCCGAGACGCCGGCATGGACCTCGGCGCGTCACCCAGCCGCGTCTTCTACCACGTCGTCCTGCCGAACGTCCGCAGCGGCGTCGTTATCTCCGCCGTCGTGGCGTTCATCGTCAGCCTCCAGGAGTTCATCATGGCGCTGTTCCTCAAGAGCTACGAGGTACAGACCGTCCCCGTCCTCGCGTGGACGTCGCTCCAGTCGTCGCTGACGCCGCTCGTGAGCGTCGTCTCGGCGTTCCTCGTCGCCATCTCGATCGTCGGCGTGCTCGTCTCCGCGGCGCTGATGAACATCGAGTGGCTCGCCGAGCACCTCTAGCGACCGGCGGGCCTACTTGACTGGCTTGGCTATCCAGCCAGCGGGGTTAATCCCGAGACGGCAGAACAGGATGACGAATGCCGACGCGGGATACCGAACCGACCGGAACGGGTGTCGCCTTCGACGAGTGTGCGCACTGCGGGCGCGAACTCGAACGCGAGACATGGCAACCCGTCCGAACGGTCGAGGACGACGACGGCACGCTCTCCTTCCTGGCGTTCTGCGACGACGACTGTCACGACGCATACGGTGCGGCCAGCGACTAGCGGTCGGAACGCTTAGGATCGGGGCACGCACAGATTCGGTCATGGAGAGCGACTGGGAAGACTGGCTGCCACAGGCCGTCGCCGACGCCGACCCCGACGGCGTCGACATCTGGTATCTCGGCTGTAACGGCTTCGTGCTGAAAGCGAGCGACCGGACGACGGTGTTCGTCGACCCCTATCTGGGCACGGGCGACCCGCCGCGGACCGTGCGGATGATCCCGGTGCCGTTCAACCCCGAGGATGTCGTCGCCGCCGACGCCGTGCTGGCGACCCACGAACACACCGACCACGTCCACGGCCCGAGCCAGGCCCCGATCCTCGAAACGACGGGCGCGACCTTCTACGGGCCGGACGAGTCGCTCGCCGTCGTCGACGACGAGGAGTGGCCGATCAACTACGGCGTCGCGGACGACCAGTTCGACGAAGTGACGGAGGGCGACACCGTCGAGATCGGTTCCTTCACCGTCCACGTCGTCGAGACGCACGACCCGGACGCCGCCCACCCGGTCGGCTACGTCTTCGAGCACGACGCCGGAACGTTCTTCCACACCGGCGACAGCAAGCCAAGCGACTCCTTCAGCGCGCTCGGCGAGCGATTCGACATCGACGCGGGCGCACTCGCCTTCGGAACGGTGGGCAACGTCCCCGATAAGGAGACCCGGGAGCCCAAACGTACCCGCTGGTACAACGACGAGAACCAGATCGTCGAGTGCGCGAGCGACCTCCAACTCGACCGGCTCGTCCCCACGCACTACGACATGTGGAAGGGCCTCACCGCGGACCCGAAAGTGCTCCATCACCACGCGAAGAGCTTCACGTACCCAACCACCCTCGAACTCGTCGAGATCGGCGATCGCTTCTCGCTCTGAGGGCGCAAGCGCCCTGCGACGTATCCTCACGAAACACAAAAGCCCCCGCGTCCCGTTCGTCCAACAACGATGGAGCCAGTCACCGTCGCCGTCCCGCGCAAGGGTCGCCCGCTCGAAGCCGTCTTGGACCGGCTCGCGGGCCATCCCGACGCACAGCGGGTCGTCGACGACGTGACCGAGACGCTCCGCCGCGAGAAGGCCGTCACGAAGGGGAACGCGACGGCCGCCGCGGGCGTCTACGAGCGCCTCGCCGAGTACAGCGACCCCGACGATCCCTACCGGCCAGACTACACCCTCCTGCGCGACGACCGCGCGGGCAAACCCCGGCGGATCGTCTTCGACACCCTCACGCTCGACGTCGCGGGCGTCCCCGTCCGACTGGTCGGACGAGAAGAGCCGTTCCGCGCGCTGCGCAAACACGAGTTCGCGCTCGGCTTCGACAGCGCCGACCTCGTTTTGGAGGAGGTCGTCGGCCTCCGCGGCGAACCGCTCGCCACCATCGCCGACGTCAACGAGCGGATCGACCCGCAGGACACGGACGTCCGCGTCGTCACCGGCATCGGCGATACCGTCTATCACACGCTGATGGGCGACGCCGTCGCCTTCGACACTGAGACCTTCGACCGGGCGTTCCTCGACGCCTACGAGGGGCCGCTCTGTATCTCACCGCGCTACGAGCGGCTCGTCGAAGCCGTCGTCGGCCTCGAGGCCCTCGATGGGGTCGACTTCGTCTACCCCGAGGACGGCGTCGAGGAGGAGGCCGCCATCGCCGACGTCGGCCTCGGCGTCTACCTCACCGTCACTGGCTCGACCGCGCGTGAACACGGCCTGACGCTCGGCGAGCGCCTCTTCCCGAGCGAGACGGTGCTCATGGAGAACGCGAGCGAAGTGAGCGAACTGGCGGCGAACGGGAGCGCCGACGCGCTCGAACGCGTCCGCGAGGCCGTCGCCGCCGACGTCGACACCGAGCTGCCGGTCGCCTGACCCGCGGGACGAAACGCTATACGTCGGGACCTCCTTCGTCCACGCATGCCCACACTCCGACTGGATCTCCACGTCCACTCGGACGCCTCATACGACGGCCACGAACCCGTCGAGTTGCTCTTGGAGCACGCCGCCGACATCGGCCTCGACGGGATCGTCGTCACCGATCACGACGAGATCGACGCGTCGCTCCGCGCGGCGCGCCTCGCGCCCGACTACGGCCTCGTCGGCGTCCCGGGCGTCGAAGTTTCGACGAAACACGGCCACCTCCTCGCCGTCGGCGTCACCGAGTGTCCCGACCCCGGGATGGGATATCGGGAAACTGCCGCCGCGATCAGGGACGCCGGCGGCGTCGCCATCGCGCCCCACCCGTTCCAGCGCTCGCGCCATGGCGTCCGGCGACGCCACCTCACACCCCGGGACGGCGAGCACCCGGTGGACGCCATCGAAGTCTACAACTCGATGCTGTTCACGGGGTATCGCAACCGCCGGGCGCGGCGCTTCGCGCGCTCGCAGGGGCTCCCGGGCGTCGGGTCGAGCGACGCACACTACCTGATGAACGTCGGCCGGGCGTACACGGCCGTCGATGTTCCCGGCCCCGACACGCCCGCGAACGTCGATTACGCGGACGTCGTCGCCGCCATCCGCGACGGTGCGACCGGCGTCGAGGGTGGGCGGACGCCGGTGCGGCGGAGCGCGAGCCAGTACGCGAAAGGGGCGGTCCGCAAAAGCGTCTTCATGGCGACCTCGCACGCGCCGTTCGTGCCCGCCTATCCCGTCTCCATGCGAGACTGATCTCAGCGCTGGACGCCGAGCTCGTTCGCGCGCTCCGCAGCGAGGTTCGCCACCTGCTCGACGGTGAGGTCGGACTGATCGGCGAGCACGCGACAGAGCATCCCGAGCTGTGTCGCGGCCGTCCGCTGGAGCGCGTGGGGGTCCTCCGTCTCGTTGCCGAAGAAGAACTCATTCTCCTCGCTCGCGTCGAGGATACCGACGTAGACCGAGCGCAGGTCGTCGCGTTCGAGCGCCTCGATCGCCTGCTCGCGTACCTCGTCGAACTCCGTCGTCGAACTGTCGCTCATGGCCGCGCTTCGGTCCGGGTGGCGAAAAGGCCACGGACTCCGGTCGAACGTTCAAGTACCGGGACGCGCCACCGTGGGGTATGCGCCTCACGGACGCCGCGGCCCTGCGCGGGTGGATGGCTTACGAGACCCGTCGAGCCGTCGATACGCTGGCGCTCGACGTCGATCCCGCGCTCGTCTCGTACGCCGTCTCGTCGCGCGCGAAGCGCCGCGCGGGGGCGTGTCGCTACACGCCGCTTCCGAACGGTGCGGTCGGTGTCGAGCCGGCGTGGAGCGAGCGCACGCGGATCCACCGCGAGGCGACGGTGACGCTCGCCGTCCGCGCCGCCGAATCGTTCGACGAGGCGGCGCTCCGCGGCGTCCTCGAACACGAACTCCTCCACGTCGAGCAGGTACAGGCGTACGGCGTCACCGACCACGGACCGGCGTTCCGCGAGCGTGCGGACAACCTCGGCGTCCCGCTCGACTGTCCCCCGTTCGCCGATCCGGCGTACCGGCTCCGCTGTACGGACTGCGAGACCGTCGTCGGCCGGCGCTACCGGCGGTGTCCGACGGTCGAGGAGCCGGCAGCGTACCGGACGGGCTGCTGTGACGCCCCGCTGGCCGTCGAGGACTGCCGATAGACGGCGCGCGGGTGCGTGCCCGAATCCGTCCGCTTACAACCCCGACTGACTAACCGGTAAGTATGTTCGCTGCGACCGCGCCCGACGGGGGGAGCGACACGCGAACCGTCGTAGCCAGCCTCGTCGTCGGCGTCTTCTTCGGCGGGATGGTCGGCGGCGTCGCCTTCCCGACGCTCCCCCGGCTCGGCTCGGTCCTCGGGTTCTCCGCGCTCATCGTCGGCGTGATCCTCGCGATCAACCGGGCGACGCGGATGGTCGTCAACGCGCCCGCTGGCGCGCTCCTCGATCGCGACGGCGTACGGTTATCCGGCTGAATACCTCGGCTGCGCCCTCCTCTGCGCGGTCGCGATCGGCGTCGTCGTGGTCGCCGTCAGTGACGACGCCACGGTGGTCACAGGCGCAATCCCCGCGGACGACTGAGCTACCGGGGCCGCACGGCTTTTACAGGCGGCTGACCGAGGAGTTAGTACCTACGTATGTCCGTCTACGACTCCACAGTGACGCCTTCGATACCGGACCCTGGAGGTGCGACGTGAACCCGATCGCGTACATCCAGCGGCTCTTCGCGGTCGATCGTCGCGTCCTCGTCCTCGCACTCGCGCGCGCCGCCGACTCGCTCGGCAACTCCTTTCTGATCGTCGTCCTCCCGCTCTACATCGCCGACGTCATCGGCGGCGGCGGGTCCGGCATTACGGTCGGCCTCGGCGGGGTCGACGTCACGCTCGCACAGAGCCTCGCCGTCGGGATCGTCCTCTCGATGTTCGGCTTCCTGAACAGCTTCGGCCAACCGTTCACCGGCCGGTGGTCGGATCGCGTCGGCAAGCGCCGCGTCTTCGTGCTCTTCGGGCTCGGCGTCCTCGCCGTCACGAACGTCGCGTACGCCTTCGCGGGCAATTATGTCAGCCTGTTCGTCATTCGGGCGATCCAGGGGTTCGGCGTCGCGTTCACCGTCCCCGCGACCATCGCGCTCGTCAACGAGCTCGCGACGGACGCCACCCGCGGGAACAACATGGGCGTATTCAACACCTTCCGCCTGCTCGGATTCGGGCTCGGGCCCGTCGTCGCCGGCGGCCTCGTCCACGGCGGCCCATACGCACTCGGCCCGATCTCGCTTAGCGGCTACAACGCCGCGTTCGCTATCGCTGCGGGCGGTGCTCTCGTCAGTATCGCTCTCGTCGCCCTCCTCGTCAGCGATCCGGAGCGCGTCGAGGCGGACGCGAGCGATGAACTCTCCATTGCCGTCCTCGATCACGAACGCGAGGGCAAACTCCTCGATCCCGTCTTCACGCTTGGGCTCGCCTCGCTGTTCATGGCTATCGGGATCGCGCTGCTCTCGGCCATCGAGGCGGACGTGAACGCGCGCCTCGATCAGACGGCCTTCCTCTTCGGGATCGAGTTCGCGGCGTTCGTCCTCGCGCAGGTCCTCTTGCAGGCCCCGATCGGCTCCGCGAGCGACAGCTACGGGCGCAAACCGTTCATCTTCTACGGGCTCCTCCTGCTCGCGCCCGCGACGGCCGTGCAGGGGTTCGTCACCGAGCCCTGGATGATGGTCCTCGCGCGCTTCATTCAGGGAGTGGCTGGTGCGGCCGTCTTCGCACCCGCGCTGGCGCTCGCCGGCGACTACGCTCGTGCGGGCCAATCCGGGACACAGCTCTCCGTGCTCACGATGGCGTTCGGCCTCGGCGTCGCCATCGGCCCGCTGGCCTCCGGCGCGCTCGCCACGATCTCGTACGCCACGCCGTTCGTCCTCGGCGGCCTGCTCGCCCTCCTCGGTGCCGCCCTCGTCTACACGCAGGTTTCCGATACGGTCAAACCGGACGAGACGGAGACCGCGAGCGCCACGGCCAGCGACTAACGGTAGAGCGAGACGTAGAGCGTGGCGAACCCGACGAGGAACGGGAGCGTCGCGCCGATGTCGAAGACGGGGCCGACCGGGAGTTGATCCGCCAGCGCGGTGAGGCCGATGCCGATGCTCACGAACGCGAAGCCGACGAAGGCGTACTCCAGTCGGCGCGTTCTCGAACGCCGGTACGCCCGGAAGCTGATGAGTGTCAGCCCGAGCGTGAGCGCGAACGTCGCCAGCCGGACGGCGACGAGGACGAACGACGCGAGCGATGTCACGACGAGAGGGTGTGCCAGCGCGCGCATAAACTTACTCCTCTCCGCCGCCGAGCTCCGTCCAGAGGTCGCTGAAGCGATCCGCGAGCCCCTCTTCGTGGTGGACATCGACGACGTACTCGTCGTCGTCGAGGCGGATCGAGAGCGCCGAGAACGCACACGCGTAGCGTTTGTAGTGGTTCCCGTCGTCCGCCACGGTCATCTGTGCGGTGACGAGATCCGACTCCTCGAGCGTATCGAGACGCCGATACACCGTCGGCAGCGAGACGTCGAGGGCGTCCGCCAGCTCCTTCGCCGAACGCGGCTCGTCGTTGAGCGCGGCAAGCACCGCTCGCGAGCGCGCGTCACCGAGAGCGTCGAGGAGATCACCGACCCGCTCGGAGTGCACCATTCGTCTGTCACCGTCGGGCTGGATTAAGCTTTCTCAAACGCTGAAACCACACTCCCCCCCTTAATTTGGAGAGGGTCGAACGCGAATACATGAAGCGGACGACGGGCCACTACGGCGAGTCGAGCGGAACAGGGTCAGCGAGCGCCAGCGTCGAGACGCTGCTCCGCGAACTCGGCAGCGGGCGGAGTCCGAGGCCGTCGGCAGAGGCCTCGCCCGCGCGGCTCCTGGACGCCCTCCACTCGACGGAGGGTATCGAAGCGGGGTTCGTGTTCGACGAGGCCACGGTCAAACACAGCCTCGACGAGCTCCTCCTCGTGCTCATCGCGCTCCGAAGCGACGGCACGCACGGTAAGCAACTGATGGACGACCTCGCGAAGGCGTTCGACGCCGATCTGAGCCCGGGGACAGTCTATCCCCGCCTCCACGGGCTGGAGGAGTCCGGGGCGGTCGACGTTCACGAGATGGTGCGCACGAAGGAGTACACGGTCGCCGACGAGACGGACGCACGCGAACGCATCCGCGCGACGATGGCCCAACATCTCGCTATTGGGCGAGTGCTCCAGCACGCCCTCGCCGATGACGCGGTGTTCGCGACGGTCGACGACTGACGCGCGCCGTCGAGACGTAACTGTTTCCTCCCCGCGACGTGGACGTTGGAGCGATGCGACAGCTGCTCTGGTGGCTCATCGGCGGTTCTCGCGGCGGGAAGAACCGTCTACGCATCGTTCGGACGCTCCAGGCGCGCCCGATGAACACCAACCAGCTGTCGAACGAACTCGACTTGAATTACAAGACCGTCCAGCACCACCTCGAGGTGCTCGAAGAAAACGACGTCGTCACAACGAGTGGAGACAACTATGGCAAGATGTACTTCCTGACCGATCGAATGAGCGAGAACCTCGACATCCTCGAGGAGATCGCCGACCAAGCAGATATCGAGGGTGAGTCCGATGGCGCGTGAGCTCGCGCCGCTGACGAAGACCGCGGCCGTCGCAGTCGTCGCGGCGATCTGTGGCGTCGTCGCCGGGATCGCACTCCCCGTCGTCCCGATGCCCCCGCCCATCGACCACCACGCGATCGTGGAGACGTTCGTCCGCGTCCAGTTCGCGGTCTCGACGTTCAACCTCGTGCTCCTCGCGGCGCTCGTCGTCGCCTACGTCGGCCTCTACCGTGACCTCCCGAACAAGTACACGCTCAGCCTCCTCATCACGAGCATCGCGCTCTTCTTGTACGCGCTCTCCTCGAACCCGCTGGTCCCGCTAGCCTTCGGGTTCCCGCCGATCACCGGACTCGGCCCCTTTACCTTCCTCCCGAACTTTTTCGTCGGGGTCGCCGTCGTCGTGCTCTTCTACCAGAGCCAGACGTGAGAGACGGGCCGAATTTGGGCCTCATCTGGAACCGACTCGCGTCGAATGTCGGTAAAGCGCTAAACCCCTCGCGTCCGACCACCCGATCGTGAGCACGCAGTGCGAAACGGACGTGATGGAATCGAGCAGTCGAACGGCACGCGACCTGCGCTGGCGAGGCACGCGACGGTGGTGGCGCGTATGAAGGATCGCCGCATTCGCTCCCTCGCCATCGCCACCCTCGTCGTCGTCAGCGCGCTGGCCGCGTTCGCACCGGCGGCGTCCGCAGCGGTCACGAGCAGCGACACCGTGGCCGACTCGTCCGTGGGCGCGTACGTCACCGTCGGGAACGTCACCGTCCAGCCGGACGACCCGGTCGTCGGCGAGCAGACGACGATCACCGCGACGTTCGAGAGCGGGGAGGCGAGCACGGAAAGCGCGGAGATAACCGAAGTGAGTGTCCGTGGTCCCTCGACGTTCGTCACCGCGGACGACGTCGGGACGCTCGGTCCCGGCACGTCGGTCACCGTGCCGTTCTCGACTGCGTTCGAGTCGGCCGGCGAGAAACGCCTCACTGTCACGATCCGCGGGACCGTGTCAAATGGGAGCGTCTTCGTCGTGAAGAAGCCGGTCTACGTGGACGTCGACGAAGCGACGATCGACGCTGACCTCAGCGCGACGGCGACCGTCGCGAACGGCTCGTCGGTCCTCGAAGCCACGCTCGCCGAGCACGGGACGGTCGACCTTGAGGACGCACGCATCGACGCGATCGTCGACGGCGAGACCGTCGCGCGGGCGTCCGTCGCCGACGTCACGGCACAGAGCGAAAAGACGGTGACGTTCGACGGGACGGACATCCCCTCGGGGAACGTGTCGCTCGTCGCGCACTACACCGCGGCCGACGAACGCACCTCGACGAACACGTCGCTCCGGTACACGCCCCAAAACGCCGGCAACATGGCCATCACGGGCCTCGATGTCTCCGGGAGCGCCGGGAGCTACACGATCAGCGGTGACGCCTCGAACCTCGGGAGCGCGGACGCGGGCTCGGTCGTCGTCAGCGTCGTCGACGCGAGCGGGATCTCGGAGACGAACTCGTACTACGTCGGCGAGGTCGAGACGAGCGAGTTCGCGACGTTCGAGGTGTCCGCGAGCGTCTCCGGCGACGTCGAGAGCATCCCGGTCCAGCTCGAATACTCGGCCAACGGCGAGCGCCACTCCACGATCGTCGATGTCGACGTGAGCGGGACGAACGCTGTGAGCGCAAGCGAGAGCACGAGCCAGAACACCGGTGGACGAAGCGGCCCGCCGGGCGAGTCGAGCGGCGGCCCGCCGTTCCTGCTCATCGGCGGCGGCGTGGTCGTCGTCCTCGTCGCCGCAGTGCTCGTCTACCGTTGGCGCAGCCAATGAGCGTCATCGAACTCGACGACGTCGTGAAGCGCTACGAGAGTGGGGCACAGACCGTCACGGCGCTGAAGGGCGTCGACTTCCACGCCGACCGGGGCGAGATGGTCACCATCATCGGCCCGTCCGGCTCCGGGAAGAGCACGATGCTCAACATTATCGGCCTGCTCGACACGCCGACCGAGGGGACGGTCCTCCTCGACGACGACGACGTCACGGACTTCACCGAGGACGAACTGACGGAGAAGCGCCGGACGAACCTCGGGTTCGTCTTTCAAGACTTCCACCTCCTCCCGATGTTGAGCGCCGTCGAGAACGTCGAGCTCCCCTCGGTGTGGGATACGTCGGTCGACCGGCGCGACCGGGCGATCGACTTGCTGAAGCGAGTGGGCCTCGGCGACCGCCTCGATCACACGCCCGACGAGCTCTCGGGCGGCCAACAACAGCGCGTGGCCATCGCGCGCTCGCTCATCAACGAACCCGACATCCTCCTCATGGACGAGCCGACCGGCAACCTCGATCAGGATACGGGGCGGACGATCCTCGAGGAAGTCACGCGGCTCAAGGAGACGGAGAACATCGCTGTCGTGGCCGTGACGCACGACGACCAGATGCTCGACTACACGGACCGCACGGTCCGAATCGTCGATGGGGTGATCCAGCAGTGAGCGTCGCGGACGCCCTCTGGCGCTTCCCGAGCGTGATGATGGCGTGGCGGAACCTCGGTCGCAACCGGATGCGCACCGCGCTCGCCGCGCTCGGCATCGTCATCGGCGTCGTCGCCATCTCCTCGCTCGGGATGGCCGGCGTCGCCCTCCAACAGCAAGCGACGTCGAACCTCGGAAGCCTGACGAACCAGGTGTCCGTCTCGGCCGGCCAGGACAGCGACTACGACGGCGTGACCGAAGAGCAGGTCGAGGAGATCCGCAGCATCATCACCGACGCCGAGGTGATCCCACAGAAGTCGAACTCGACGACCGTCTCCTCACGCGGAAAGGAAGCCTACGTGAGCGTGACCGGGGTGACGGACGCCGCCGCGCTCTACGACGTCAGTAAAGGCACCGCCCCCGAGCGCTTACAGACCGGCGCGCTCCTCAGCAACAGCACCGCCCAGCAACTCGGCCTCGAACTCGGCGACCCGGTCGAGTACGAGGGGCATCTCTACCGGGTCGTCGGGCTCATCGACTCCAGTAGCGGCTTCGGGCCGGGCGGCGGGCGCGGCGAACTCGTCATCCCGATCTCCGGGCTCGCCGACCAGGATCACTACGATAGCGTGACGATCATCGCCGAGAGCGGCGACGCTGCGACCGAGATCTCGGACACGCTCGACGAACACTTCAACAGCGACGGCCGGGACGAGGAGGAGATCCTGCGCGTCTCCAGCTACGCCAGCGTGCAGGGGCAGATCAACTCCTTCCTGAACACGCTGCAGCTCGCGCTGCTCGGTATCGGCGGCATCTCGCTCGTCGTCGCGAGCGTCGCCATCCTGAACGTCATGCTGATGAGCACCGTCGAACGCCGCGGCGAGATCGGCGTCCTGCGCGCCGTCGGAATCAGGCGTGGGGAGGTGTTGCGCATGATCCTCACCGAAGCGACGTTCCTCGGGACGCTCGGCGGCCTCCTCGGTGCGGCCTGCTCGCTCGCCGTCGGCATGGTGATGTTCCAGGTGGTCAGCGGCGACGCGACCGGCGTCTTCCAGTGGGCGAGTGCGCAATACCTCGTGTACGGCTTCGCGTTCGCCGTCTTCGCGAGCGTGCTGAGCGGGATCTACCCCGCGTGGAAGGCCGCGAACGACTCGCCCGTGGAGGCGCTGCGAGGGTGAGCGTGCGCGACGACGCGTCCGCCGACGAGCACACCCGCCGCCTTATCGACTGGATCGCGGCGAACGAGAACCGCCGGCGCGTCGTCGACGCGCTCGCCGAGCGCCCGCGGAACGCGAACCAGCTCGCGAGCGTGCTCGGTCTCCACTACCGGACGATCACCCACCACCTGCGCCGGCTGACGTCGCGCGGTGCCGTCACCGCCGCCGGGGAACGCTACGGGCAGATGTACTTCCCCGCGGAGCGCATCGCCCCGCACGTTACCGGTGCAAACGCCAGCGGGGCGACCGCCGACGAGCTGAATGCCAGCGGAGCGAACGGCGAGACGACGGAGGACCGTGATGTCGACTGACCGCGTCGCCCTGCGCCGCACCGCGGCGCTGTTCGTCGTCGCGACCGCGATCGCGGCCGGCGTCGTGTTCGCGCTCCCCGCGTTCCTCATCCCGTTCTACCCGCCAGGGGTCTTCGGCGTCCTCGTCCGCCTGAAGCTCTTCTTCGCGACGCTGGCCGTCGTCCTGCTCGCGGCGCTGGTCGTCGTGTACGCGCGACTCTACCGCGACGTCCCGACGGGGTTCACCCGCGGCCTCCTGTTGTTCACGGTCGCGTTACTCCTCTACGCCGCGACCGCGAACCCGCTCGTCCCGCTCCTCCTCGGCTTCGGGCCGTTCCAGCCCATCGGCCCGTTCACCTTCCTGCCGGAGCTGTTCGCCTGCGTGGCCGCGCTCGTCCTCTACTACCAGAGCAACACGTAGTCGGGGCGGATTTGGGCCCCAGTCGGGGCCACTCTCGGCGGTCGTACTTACCGGACGCGTTCGAATCGACATCGTGATGTCGCAGACCAGCACGGATCAGAACCCGAAGGCCGCGCGTCTCGAACGCTATCTCGACGAACGCCTCGACACCGGCCCGTTCTACAAATAAGCAAGGCGAGTGCCTCGGGGCTTGACCCCGAAGGGTGAAGCCGACACTCAAACGTGTTCTATTCGTTCGATATACCGTTCAGTCGTCTCGCTGGATACCTGTCCCGCAGTTTCGATGTAGTACGACTGTTCCCAGAACCCACCGCCCCACAGATACTCCTCCAAGTACAGTTCGTGCTGTTCCCACATCTCCCGCGCCGTGCTGCTCTTGATAGTCCGTACAATCTCGCTCGCGGTGTTTAGTTAAGGCTGAAAAGTGAGGCGTGGTGATTTTGTGCTGGTCTATGGCTGAAATCTCCCGCCTCAGCGATTGTAGCGACTGGATCGACTTGGATTTTGTGGAGCAAGAGCGGACACCGAGCGAGCTGATGCAGCTCGGTATTCGACTTCACCTGTCCGTCCTTTCACTTTTGAATACCGTCTCAGAACTTGAGAGGTTCGGTGTCGAACGCTCGCGGAAGGCTGTTCACAACTGGGTTCAGAAGGCCGGTCTACAGTCCGCCAGCGACGCAAGTCCGGATCAACGGTTAACAGTTCTGGCTGTACGCCGTTATCAGAAACCCAGAGGTTTCTGGTTAGCGAATGAGACGCGAAGCGTCTCGTCAACGCTGTCGATCCGAAGGCAAACAAATTCCGTAATCTCAGGCTGTTCACGACGACTGCAACGGCATTAACGCAGCAGTTTCTACGGGAGCTTCGTGAGAAACACGACGTCAAAGACGTCCCCAGAAATCAGAGATTTCTGGTGTGCAAACGAGACGCAGGGCGTCTCGTTAACGCCGTGTTTCTCGTCGATCATGCCCAACATCTAGCGGCCGCACTCCAACGAGCGGGACTCCGATTTCAGACTGTTCGCCATGGAAATCGGAACGCTATCAAACGTGTTTTCCAAGAAATAAAGCGGTGTACTTCCTCGTTTAGCAATAGTTTCAGCCACGTCGACCCAGCAACCGCAGAAACGTGGTTGCAAGCCTTCGCCGTCTGGTAGAACTCGTTTAACTAAACCCGATATCGGCAGCTCCGCATAGGTTTATTACCATATGTGGTAATGCACGGACGTAATGTATGACTCCATCTCCGGAAAGAGCGTCCTTGTCGTCGGCGCAAGCCGTGGCATGGGTCGCGGGATCGCCGAGACCTATCTCGAGAACGGCGCGTCGGTCGTCGTGGCGGCGCGCTCGATGGAGGACCTCGAAGCGGTCGCCTCCGAACACGCCGACTGCCACGCTGTTGAGTGTGATCTCCGCGATCAGGGGAGCGTCAAAAGGGCGGTCGCAAAGGCTACCGACGAGCTCGGCTGCATCGACGTGGTCGTCAATAGCGCTGGCGTACTCACTCGTGGCCCGCTCCACGAGGCCAGCGAATCAGACCTCGAACTCGTCGTCGACGTCAACCTCCTCGGCGCGCTCAGACTCAGTAAGACCGCTCTTCCAAAGCTAGTGGACACCAGCGGTTCGCTCGTTCATATCACCTCTGAAGCCGGTTCGCGGGGCATTGCGGGGCTTCCCGCATACTGCGCGAGCAAGGGTGGCGTGAACACGTTGGTGAAGCAGTTGGCCGTGGAGTACGGGAACGAAGGCGTCACAGTGAACGCTATCGCCCCCGGAACGACGAAAACCTCGATGAACGAGGAAGTCCGGAATAAGGATCCCTCGTGGGTGGAGGAGCGCTCTGAGGATGTTCCGCTCGGCCGCCTCTGTTCCGTGGGGGAAGTCGTCGACGTCGCGCTCTTCCTCGGGTCTGATGCGGCCGATTACATCACTGGTGACGTCATCCACATCGACGGCGGGTCGTCTGCGACGTGATGGCTGACGCGGGTCGGTACCGATCGAGATACGGTCCTTCCAACACAATTGCGACTAAGTGATCAATCTCCACGCCGAATCCCACCCGGACGTGTATCGTGGCCGTGACGCGACCCATTTCAGTTCGGCCCGCGAGACGTGTCGGAAGTAACAGAGCGTACTCGCGGTCGCACCGCCGGTCTCCGTCCGCCTTGGTGTCGCGCTAGCTCTCGTTCGTATCGACGGTGACAACCGGTCGCTCCGTCCCCAACAGGACGAACTGGGTCACGCTCCCGAAGAGAGCTTTCCCGACGGGTGAGCGTTTCCGTCCCCCCATAACGATATATCGAGCGTCGTTCTCGTCAGCATAGTCGACGATTTTCTCGCCGACATCCCCGACTAGACCGACGATGTCGTACTCCACGGAGACCACCTCTTCGATCCCCTCCGTGACTTCGCTCGCGACCTGCTCCTCTAGCATGCCTCCGCCTTCCGTCCGGGTCCCTGCCCCTTTCTCCGCCATCTTGGTGTACTCCGACTCCTCGATAACATGGATGACGTGGAGCTTGTCGTCGTACGCCTGTGCGAGGTCGTCTGCCTGGGCGACGACGTTCTCTAGCATGCTCAAGTCGCTGATCGCTGCAACGATGACCATATGCAGTCGAGAGGCTCCACCGACATATATGTTTCTACTACGACACGCCATAACTGGTGAACCCATTATAGGCCGCAAGAGGCGCAAAAGTCCCCATATAGAGCTACAGATAATATATCAGAAGAAATGGATGACATCTACCCGGCAAAGTTAGTCGCCGGATAGAGGACGATCTGCGGGACGAAGATCGTGATTAGTAGCACCAGTAGGATCGGGATGTAATAGGGAAGCACTGCCCTCATCACTTCTTCAAGCGTTGCGTCGGTGACCTTCTCCAAGACGAACAGGATCACACCGAACGGCGGCGTGAGGAGACCCAGCATCAAGGTTAGGATCATCACGATCCCAAAGTGAATCGGATCGATACCGGCGATACCCAGTACCGGCATGAGGATTGGAACGAGGACGGTGATCGCAGCGATCGTCTCCATAAACGTCCCCACGACGAGCAGCAGGAGGACCAGCAGGAGTAACACCATCGTCGGCTGCGTAGTGAAGTTCGTAATCGCATCAGCGATCAGGTTCGGCAGGCCGAGTTGAAGCGCGATGAGACCGTACAGGGAGGCGACGCCGATGATAAACGTCAGCGAGAAGGTCTCTACCATCCCGTAGTGGAGTTCATCAATCAGCTCCCGGACAGACAGCTTGTTGTACACGAACATCCCTAGGAGAATGGTGTATATGACCGCAACAGCCCCCGCTTCCGTCGCGGTGAAGAGCCCTGACAGGATACCACCGACGATGAGGACGGGCGCAAGGAGGGGGAATACAGCCTGCTTCAAGCTCGCCCAGAAGTCCACCAGGGTGAACGAGTCCTCCACCTCGTAGTCCCGGATGTGTACGATCAGGAAAACCAGCATCATCAGAAACAGTCCGATGAGGACCCCCGGAACGACCCCACCGAGGAACATCTCGCCAATAGACTGCTCCGCGAGGACGGCGTAGATGATGATCGGAACGCTAGGGGGGATGATTGGGCCGATAATCGAGGATGCGCCGGTGACACCGAGGGAGATGTCCTTCTCGTATCCCTGGTCGCGCATCGCCGCGTACTCAACGCGACCGAGCCCGGCCGCATCGGCGACGGCAAGGCCGGACATCCCGGAGAAGATCATACTTGCAACGACGTTAACATGCGCAATCCCACCTCGGAACTGGCCAACCATCGAATTCGCCAAGTCGAAGATCCGCTGTGTCATGCCGATCCGGTTCATCAACCGCCCGAGAAGCAAGTAGAACGGGATCGCTAGCAACGTGAAGCTATTGACTCCGTACAACATCTGCTGAGCAATAACGTTGTAGTTGAGCCCGTTTCCGTACGGTGAAACCATGACGACAACACACGTCGCGCCCATGGCGATTGCGACGGGGACACCGATCGCGTACAGCACGAGCAGTGTCCCCAAGAGCAGTGCCCCGACGAGCAAGAGTTCACTCATCGTTGGATGCCTCCTCAACTAGACCTGCGTGTAGTGTCTGACCGGAACGGGCCGACCGCACCATCTTGATCAGGTCGATTACCGCGTAGATCAACGCGATCGCGATTCCGACGCCCATCAGCAGATACACTTGGCCGGACATAACGAACCCCGCCCCACCGAGCGACGTGGTCCATGCTTCAACGGTACCACGGTACATTGCCCACGTTGCGATAGCCAGGAATGCGATGACGATAAGGTTCCCGAGAAATCGAACGGTAAGTCCAACCTTCGGATTCCACCGCATCAGCCTCTGAAGCAGGAACTGGATCGAAATATGCTCGTTGTTACGGAGCGCTACGGCGGTACCGAGGTACGTTCCGATGATGAGCGTGATCCGGGCCAGCGGCTGCGTGAGGTAGACGAACCCGAGTGACTGTATGCTCAGCAGACGAACGAGGACCTGCACCGACGTCAGAACGATTGTGAGTGCGAACAACGCCGTCGCCGTATAGAGTACTGCTTTATCAAACGGATGTTCCCGTTTGAGATCGAGTGATTGGTCTATTTCCATTATTTAATTTATTTGTTTTGTCAAGGGATAAGGGTTACATATTCAGAACAGTCTCCCAGTCGAACGCCCAATTCTCCTCGAACATTCTCTCGACGGCGGGCGCTGCCGCGTCCTGGAAGGCTGCCACATCCACGTCTTCAACGATCGTCATCCCGTTATCGCTCAGGCTATTGATCAGTTCCTGTTCCCGCTCCTGAGAGGTTTCAGCGGAAGCCTGCGTGACCTCCTGGCTGACCTCGTCGATCATGTCTCGGTGAGTCTGATCGAGTCCCTGGTAGAAGTTATCATTTATATAGAGATTCCCGCTGGAGATCAGGTGACTAGTGAGGCTCAGGTGACTCTGGACCTCGTAGAGGTTGAATGAGCTAATTTGCTCGGCGCCCCCCTCGGAGGCGTCGACGACACCCTGCTCGAGCGCGCTGTACAGCTCGCTCAGCGAAACGGGCGTCGGCGAGGCACCGACGCCCTCCCAGATGGTGACCCACGGATCGAGTTCGGGGAGCCGAAGGTTGATATCCGAAACGTCCTCCGGAGTTCTGATCGGCGAGTTTGACGTCGTGTTCCGGGCACCACGGTAGATCTGCTGTCCTAATGGACGCTGGTTCCCGTTCTCAACTAGGGTGTCGATCCCTTCCTGCATCTCGTCGCTGTCGAGGATAGAAAGCAGTTGGTCGTAGCTCGGAACGACGAACGGGGAGCCGAAGAAGGCGTATCGCGGTGCGAACTGGTTGTACGGTGCAGTCCCGGCTGCGTGGGCTTCGACCCCACCTTGGCTCACGAGTTCGCCGAGCTCTGTCTCGTTCCCGTACGAGCCACCGGCACTGACGTCTACGGAGATATCGCCATCAGACTCTGACTCGATGGATTCCTTGAAGCTATTCGCAGTTTCAACCAGAATGTGGCCCGGCTCAAAGGCGCTCGCAATGGTCATACTGACGCTGCTCCCTCCGCTACTACCGCTTCCCTCACTGTCCCCCCCGCTGCTGGAACATCCAGCGACGGCGGCGAGTCCACCAGCACCAATCGTCTTCAGGAGCGTCCTACGGTTCAGAGTGTCGCTATCTACCATACATTGGACGATACAAGTTTGTATATATAAAACCACCGGTGTATTCTTGTTAATAGTGGAATATACAATATTACATGTTAATGAATGCTTCTTTTGGGAGAGGTTCGCACTTAACTCGTAAGCCAGAGTTTACGGCTCTGACAAGCTTAGCCGCCCGTTCTGTGACGTCAGTCCCAATTGAATGCGCTCGCGGTGAAGCCATCGTCGACGGTGATAATCTCCCCATTCGTATATGACGCGGCGTCACTCGCCAGGTAGATCGCTGCGCCGCCGATCTCCTCGGGATAGCCCAACCGATCGGTCGTCGTTCGCTTGACGATCTCCTCGTATCGGTCAGTCCCCTCCGTGTACGTCCCCTGTGTCTGGTCGGACTGTATGAAGCCGGGGCGAATCGCGTTGACACGGACATCCGGGCCGAACTCCTGGGATGAGATCCGTGTGAGGGCGTCTATTCCTCCTTTAGCGGACGAGTAGGCCGCGAGTTCAGGGATAGCGATCTGCGAAGAGAGGGACGCCATATTGATGATACATCCCGTTCCCATCGCGGGTGCAAACTCCTGGATAGCACGGCGGGACGCCTTCAGGTGGATGTCGAGGACATACTCCCACTCGTCCTCCTCAACATCGGAGATGTTCTGCCGAGCGATATAACTCGGCGAGTTGACGAGAACATCGATGTCGCCAAGCACGTCTTCCGTCACCTCGCGGACGTTTGTGAGCGTCTCCGGCTCCGTCACATCGCATGTGACTTCAACGGTATCGGCCCCGGCGTCGCGAAGTTCGTCGGCGGTTTCGACGACGTGATCTTCGCCTCGGCTGGTCGCGACGACGTCCGCACCATCTGCGGCGAAGCAGTTCGCGATGGCACGCCCGATCCCACTCGTCCCACCGAGGACGACGGCTGTCTTTCCGTTAACCGTAACTGGATTGTAATCGTCTGGTTGCATCAGTGTCTGACTTCGAGATATAATACTACATAACACATTTATATCTTGTGGATATGTCATCAACGATGGGGTAGATCGGATTGCGGGTTAGCCGTGTTCGTGTCTGCAAAATTTATTGTAATCTGCCAGTATATAGCGTGGGCCGGGGAATCCTGACTGTCCCGCCCCTCAGTAGGCTGTATATAATGTTCAGTATATATGAACGATGATTCCTCTCCAGGATCATATCGGTCACGGGTTCCCTGTATATTTTACAGCAGGGAGCAGTTCTGGGTTCGATAGATCGTCCCACACAGATGAACAGGATCGAGCCCCTCATCCCGCTCGAAGACAGATCGTCGCGGAACGGCCGTAACCGACCATCGTCCTCCCCGTGTTCTCCACCGACCCCGACATCACCGATCGTGATTCCGGTCCCTAACCGTGTCAGAAGCGGCTAGCAACGCACTTATCAGCGGATATACGGACGAACGCCGCGCCGCCAAGTGAGATGAGTGAACTACGAGCCTTGAGGCTCAGAAGAAAGGGGTCGGACGGAGACTGCACTCATCCTACCTCCCGAGTACGACGGGCGCTGGAGTCTCGCAAAGCAGATCGGCATCGAGACGGCGGTCGTCCATGCACTCGGAATCGGCGACGGCTCGCGCCCGTAGCGCGACGAGGACCCCCTCGAGATGACCCAGACTACCTGTGATTGCGGCCTCAATGTCGGAGGCATCGAGGGCTGCGCCCCAATCGGCGACCCGACCACGTCCCGACGATGGCCACCGAGGAGAACCCGAGCCCTGCTACATGACGCTCGGCCGTCTCTACCGAGCGGAGCAGGCCGAGTGCCTTGGAGCTTGCCCCCGATGCGAGTTCATGTGGTCAGCTACAGGATGGGATGCTGGAGGCGACACCGTAACTACCGCCTACGTCGGCCGTTCATGCCCCCTTCACCATGTGTGTAGGTGACCCAAGTGTCGACACCCCACATATTTTTATCACCCGTTACGGTATAGCAACTCATGCCAGACGTAGATATCAGTTCTGTAGACACAGTGGCACTTGAGGCTCCGCTCGACGAGCCGTTCGGCTACGCGCAAGAGTGGGTCGACACTCGGAGCGCGCTGCTCGTCCGGATCGAGGCGGACGACGGCACCGTCGGTTGGGGCGAGTGCTGGGGACCGATTGCCGGGTCTCGAGAGACGATTGACGATCTGCTCGCCCCTATACTCGTCGGCGAAGACCCCCTCGACATTGAGCGCCTCCACGATCGGCTCTATGACGTCAGCCGGGCGGCCTATCAGTCCATCGTCCCGCTCCCGGCGATCAGCGGCCTCGACATCGCACTCTGGGACCTCCGCGGAAAGCTCCTCGACGAGTCGGTTTCCCGCCTCCTTGGCGGGCGTCGCCGCGATGCGCTCCCTGCATACGGGACCGGCCACTACTTCAAGCCGGTCGAGGATCTCGACGAACAGTACACGGCCATCGTCGCCGAAGCCGAGGGGAACGCCGACGCCCTCGGCGCCATCAAGCTCAAGATCGGGCTCTCGCTCCTCGGGCACGGTCATGAGGCAGACATCGAACTCGTTCGCCGCGTCCGTGACGCCGTCGGCCCGGATGTCGACGTAATGGTTGACGCCAACTACGCGTACGACCGCCCAACGGCCGCGGCGGTTGGCCACGAGCTTGCTACCCTCGATGTCCGGTGGTTCGAGGAGCCTGTCGCGCCGGAGAACTACGCGGGCTACTCGGCGCTCCAGCGCGAACTCGATATCCCGGTCGCCGGCGGGGAGTGCCAGACACCCGCCGAGTTCGCGCACCTGCTGAGTGAGGGAGCCCTCGACGTTGCGCAGCCCGACCTCTGTAACGTCGGCGGCCTTACTGCTGCCCGCCGGATCGCGGAGCGTGCCCGCGCGGACGGCACCGCGCTCGTTCCGCACGTTTGGGGGACGCCGATCGCCATCGCCGCCGCGCTCCACCTCCTGGCCGTGCTCCCGCGCGAGCGGCCACTCGAATTCGATCGCTCCGACAACCCACTCCGCGAGTCGCTCGCCCCCATCCCGTTCGCGCCGGACGCGGACGGACGTGTCGCTGTCCCCGAGGGGCCCGGGCTCGGGATCGATCTCGACGCGGACGCTATCGAGCGGTATCGCGTGGACGGTGGTCAGGCATGACGACCGTCGACGCGGTCCGCACCGGCCACTATCGGGTCCCCGCGGAGGACGCCCACGACGACGCCACGCAGTCCTTCGACGCGCTTGAGCTCGTCGTCGTCGAGGTCGACGTCGGCGACATCACTGGCCTCGGGTTCACCTACACCATCGGAGAGGGCGGTGCGGCGGTCCACGGGTTTGTTTCGGAGACGCTCTCCCCCCTACTCATCGGCGGCTCTGCGGCCCCGCGTACCGCTCGCGAACGCCTCCGCGCCGGGACGACGTTCGTCGGTCGCGAGGGCGTATCCGAACTCGCGGTCGCCGCAGTTGACATCGCGCTCTGGGACGTGCTCGGGAAGCGCCGCAGCGCCCCGCTCTACGAACTTCTCGGAGGGTCCCGCGAGCCGATTCCCGCGTACAACACCGACGGCGGCTGGCTCCAGATTGATCAGGAGACGCTCGTGAAGAACGCTTCGAACGCCGCTGACGCCGGCTTTATCGGCGTGAAGATGAAAGTCGGGCGCGGCCTCGCCGCGGATGAGGTACGAGTCCGAGCCGTCCGCGACGCGCTCCCCGCAGGGACGGATCTCTTCCTCGACGGGAACTGTGGCTATGACATCTCCGAGGCTAAGCGATTCGCCAACCGTATCGACGACGTCGACATCGGCTGGTTCGAGGAACCTCTCGAGAAGGGGGACTACGCAGGGTACGCCGACCTCCGTGGTGCCGTGACGGTCCCGATCGCTGCCGGTGAGAACTACTACAACCCGACGCAGTTCAAGCAGGCGCTCGCGGCCGGCGCGCTCGACGTCCTTCAACCGGACGTCTGCCGTGTCGGTGGTATCACCCCCTGGCTGTCCGTCGCGGACCTCGGGGACGCTTGGGGGATCCCCGTCTCCCCGCACTACATCGAACCGATCCACGTTCACCTCGCGGCGGCCGCGCCCGCCGTCTCGCGGATCGAACACCACTCGACCGTCCTCACCCGCGTCCTCGACGACCCGATCGAGCCGACCGACGGGCAGTACGTGCCACCGACGGACCCCGGACACGGCGTCGTGTTCGACGGCCTTGACGGCTTCCACGTCGGCGGCGAACGCCTCAGATAGCCGCGCGCCGACTCGGGATGCAGCGCCGGGGCGTTACCAGGAGGTGATATCCCCTTCTAGGTGGGGCGGATGTCAGGGAACCTTGTTCTCCAGTTCGTCGTAAGCGTCAGTTTCGTCGACAGTGTCGAGATTGCCAGCCAGGATATTCGCACATCGTTCGTAGTAATGCGGCGTTGAGCCTGCCATATGCGGCGTGATGTAGACATCGTCGAATGCCCAGAGCAGATGATCCTCCGGAAGCGGTTCAGGGTCTGTAACGTCGAGGGCCACACCTGCAAGCTGGCTCCCACGGAGCGCGTCCACTAACGCCTCGGTGTCTACGATCGGCCCTCTGGCTACGTTCACCAACACCAACGGGGTGGCATCGTCTCGAACGCCACTCGGTCGATCAGCCCCTCGGTCGTCTCCGTCAATGGGCAGGCCAACACGAGGTAGTCAGTCCGCGAGAGTGCCGTCTCGAACTTCGGGCCGTCGAAGCCGACGACGTCGTCCGTCGGTCCCCCCTTTGGCGGGCGTGTACCGGGCAGGCGATCGTCTCGACGTCGAACGGGCCGAGACACTCGACGATCGCCTGCCCGATCGCGCCAAGCCCGACGACGGTCACCGTCGACCCCTTCAACTCGCCCGCACGATAATGGTCCCAGTAGGTCTTCTGTCACCGACGCCACCCCTCGTCGAGGCGTCGCGCGAACACGAGTAGGTTTCCGAGAACCTGTTCAGCCATGTTCGGAGCGTGTGGACCCCGGACGCGTTCGTGGCAGTGACCCCCTGTGCTTCTAGCCTGTCTAGCGGCGGGTGATCGTATCCTGCGGCCAGCCCCGCGAACAGCTGCAGATCGTCGGCTCGGTCGAATATCGACTCATCGATCTCGAGCCCGGTAATGACGTCCGCATCCGTACTTTCGGCGAGTTCCTCGCTTCGCGTCCGCGCGACGACCACCTCGTCGCTCGATCGAGCGAGTCGGCTCGCTCGGTCGTACCACGCTCGGCCCGTAACGCGGTTTCGAGAAGCTCGTCGAGACGCACGTCCTTTCGGAGAACCGATGATGGTCCGTATGGACGGCGTCGAACAGCCCCTCGCCGCCATCCAGCGTGGCGAGAGTGCCACCGATCCTGCCGCTTCTCTCGTGAAGGAAGCCCGCGAACGCGACGACCTCCGTGTGCACTCCGATCCCGAGCCCGTCGCCTTCGACGATGGACAGTACAAACGGGACGTCATCGACGCCTGACCCCGAACGGGGAACATTGATACTACTCGCCTCATACAGAACGTCCATGGAGCCAGCACTGATTCTGCCTCCGGACCGAGACGAACGGTGGGACCTCGCAAAACAGATCGGCGTCGAGACGGCGGTCGTCCATACGCTCGAGATCGGCGACGGCTCCCGACCATGGAAGTACGAGGACCTCCTCGAGCTCACCCAGACGTTCCGTGAGTACGGGATCGACGTCGGCGTCATCGAGGGCTGTGTCCCGATCTCCGATACGACTCGCCTCGGCCGCGACGGTCGCGACCAGGAAATCGACCGGTTCAAACAGTATCTGCGGAACCTCGGTGAACTCGACGTTCCCGTCGTCGCGTACGACTGGATGGCCGGCAAACGCTGGGCCCGCACCTCAACCGCTATTCCGACCCGCGGTGGCTCGCTCACCACGGGCTACGACGACGAGCTGATGCAGGGCGCACCCGATCAGGAGATTGCCCCCATCGATGCCGACGAGCTCTGGGAGGGCTTGGAGTATTTCCTGAACGAGGTCGTCCCGGTCGCCGAGGAGGCGGGCGTGAAGCTCGCCCTCCATCCGGACGATCCGCCGATCGACAGCCTCCGCGGCGTCGACCGTATCGTCACGTCGCCGGCGAACTACGACCGCGTGATGGAGATGTACGACAGCGAGTACAACGGTATCACGCTCGGCCAGGGGAACTTCGCGGCGATGGGTGCGGACATCCCCGAGATGATCCGGCACTTCGATGAGCGAATCAACTTCGTTCACTTCCGCGACGTCGAAGGGAACAACCGGAAGTTCGTCGAGAAGTGGCACGACGACGGACCCACGGACATGCACGCCTGTATCGAGGCGTATCGCGACATCGGCTTCGAAGGCCCGGTTCGCGTCGATCACGTCCCGACGATGGCGACCGAAGAGAACTCGAACCCCGGCTATATGACGCTCGGTCGCCTCTACGCGACCGGCTACCTCAAAGGCCTGCTCGAAGCGACTGAGTAGCTCACTCCGCGCCCGGCACGAAGACACACGCGACGACCGCGCGGCGACGGCGTCCCCGAAGCTCGCAGTCCACATTAGGCTCCGAACGAGGATCGGCTCGACGTCTGACCCGCTAGTCGTCGATGGCGACCGTTGCAACACTCGGACACACCGTAAGTAGCTGACACCTCTCAGAAGGGAGAGTGAACGACTCCGGACACTCGCCCTCTATCGCCGGACGTCGGTAATCGTGTCCAGGAACGCGTCCGTGAGGATAGCGCCGTCCACCTCGCCACGTACTGAACGCCCGTGTCGATCCACTGGTTCGCCATCTCGGCGTCGTCAGCGAACATCCCGACGACCTTTCCCGCCGCTTCGGCGCGCTCACAAACCTCCGACATGAGATCCTCGACGCGCTCGTCGCGGACCTGCCCAGGAATCCCTAGGTATTTCGATATATCGTAGGGGCCAAGGAAGAGCATGTCGATACCGTCGACGTCAAGTATCGCGTCAAGGTTCTCGACGCCACGCTCGCCCTCGATATGGACGATGACGGTCACACGCCCGTTCTGCTCTTCGGTGTAGTCGTCGCCGCCCATGTAGCCGCCCGCACGGACGTACGGTGAGAGCCCATGTGAGCCGAGCCGGCCGATGTCGCGCGCGCGATCGCGTTCGCGGCGGAACAGGAGTCACCGAACGTCGTCCAGGAACTCGACCTCTATCGACGCGATAAGTTCGAGGGGTGGTGACCCGTCGTTCAGCTCTGCCGGACGAAAGAAGACGTAATTGCCGGGGTTTTCGTATCGGTCCGGAGACTCGGTCGAACACCGGTCAACCAGGCCGAACAGAACAGCCAACATTACACCGATATTTGCGTCAACTCAGACTAAGAGTACGTCATGTTGAGTTCGACGACGTTCGCGGCGTTCTGGAGGTAGTTGGGTATCTCCTCTTCAAAGCGGTCGCCTTGCATTCGGCTCGTCGGTCCGGAAATACTAATCGCCCCTACGACTCCCTTCTCCGGTGTGATGATCGGGGCGGCGACACAGCGAAGGCCGTTCAGGCGCTCTTGTCGGTCGTACGCGTATCCTCGTTCGCGGACCACCTCTAACTCCTCAAAGAACGTTTCACGATCCGTGATCGTCTGGTCAGTTCGTGCCGGCATTCCCATCGTATCGAGGATCTCCTCGACGCGCTCTTCGGGAGTGTGGGCAAGAATTGCTTTTCCGAGCGCCGTACAGTGGAGGTGAACGCGCATCCCGGCGTTCGTATCGAGGCGAACCGCCCGTTCTCCCTGCGCAAGGTAGAGGTACACTCCACGACCGTATTCTTCGACCGAAAGGTTCACCAACTCGCCCGTCTGCTCGGCCAGCAAGTCGATCTCCGGTCGAGCGACGTCGTAGAGCTCCGGTCGGTTTCGCGAAGACTCCCCCAGCTTCAGAAAGCGGAGTCCGACGTCGTAGATCCCGTCCTCCTTCACCACGTACTCCGCGCTGTGAAGCGTGTTGAGGTGGTTGTGGACGGTGCTCTTCGGGAGGTCGAGCTCGCTTGCGAGCTCCGTCACGCCCGCTCCGCCGAGGCGAACGAGCGCCTCGACGATCTCCAGACTCGTCCGCGTCGCCTGTACCGTCGATCTCGTCGTGGTCATGGTTCCTACTCACTGGCCAGGGTAACTTAACCTTTGTTCATGCACGTCGAACGCTCGTTCCCACGGCCGACATACGCTTTGCACCGTACCAATGGTCGTTTCACGGTGCTCTGTCGTCTGTAAGCCGATCCCGAATCGCCGAACGGGCAAATCGGACCCGTGTCACACTCGGTTCTGAAACAACCGCTCTCAGAGCGGTGGACGTCCACACCGGCTCGTCCTGTTGTACGACGGGACGCGGAACCGACAGATCCGTCATCGTCGGTGTACCATCCGATTCGCTTCGGCGGCACGAGGGGTCGGTCCAATGACCCGGACCCATCCGACAAAACAGCGACGAGGCTACTGCTCGGGATCGAGGAGTTCGACGGGGTGAGTGACGTTGCGGGCGAAGAGGTCGCTCATCTGCTCGGTGCAGGAGGTGCCGCTGGCGACGAGCGTACGCTCTTCCTCGTCGGCGAACTGCTCGTAGAGGTCTTCGCCAACGTCCATCGAGAGTTCGTAGTACTCCGACTTGTAGCCGAAACTCCCCGCCATCCCGCAGCACTCCACGTCCGAGGTAACGACGTCGAAGCCGACATCGTCCAGTACCGCCTCCGTGTACGCTTCGGCCCCGAGAGTGCGCTGCTGGCAGTGCGAGTGGTACGCGATTTTCTCGTCGGGCTCGGCGAGCGCGGAGCTGTCGGCACCGTTCTCGAGAAGGCCATAGACGTATTCGAGGATGTCGTAGCTTCCCTCCGCGAGCCGGTCGTGCGTGTCCACATCGAGGAGCTTCTCGTACTCGCGGCGGAACATCGCGAGATCGGAGGGTTCGACGACGACCACGTCGAAGTCGGCGTCGAGATACGGCATGAGATCGTCCGCGACGCGCTCGGCGTGCTCGCCGGCCGTCGAGATCATCCCCTGAGAGAGGGGGGCGCGCCCGCTCTCGATGGGCGTGGCGAGTTCGACGTGCGCATCCAGCGCTTCGAGCACGCGGACAGCGGCCTTTCCGCGCTCTGTAAGCACGTAGTTCGTGTAGGCGTCCGGATACAAGACGACCTTCCGAGAGGCGTCGGCGTTCGGCGCACGCGGTCGGCGTGACTCGAACCACCCAGCGAGGGTTTCACGCTGGAACGCGGGGAGTTCCCGGTCGGGCGCGACGCCCGCGTACGTGTCCAGCAGCGAGCGGACGGGACCGAGATTCGCCGCCCAGTTCGAGAGCGGGGCGGTCTTACTGCCGAGTTTCGCGAGCGTCCCGAAGTTTCCGAACAGCCGCTTCTGGAGGCTCACCGTCCCCTCGGCGTCGGGCGTGAGGCCCTCGACGAGGAACTCGAACTCGGAAGGAGTGCGCTGGTCGTTCAAGCGGTCGCGAACGACGGTGTTGATCCAGGGGATGTCGATCTTCACCGGACAGGCGTTCACGCAGCGACTACAACCAGTACAGAAATCGTTGAACTCGTCGGCGGCTTCCTCGCCGCGAATGCCGGCCTCCCAGCCAGTCGCGATACCGCCGGTATAGGTTTCGCCGCCGAAAGCATGCCCGCCGACGTGCTGGAAGTTCCCACACGAGTTCGCACACGCCCCACAGCGGATGCAGTAGAGCGTCTCCTTCAGGTCGTCGTCCTCGCGCATCGCCATGCGACCGTTGTCGATGAGGACGAGATGGAACTCACGCTCGCCGTCACCCGACCCGAGTGGTTCGTCCGGGTTCTCGAAGTCGATCGTCGGGGAGTCGACGGGTGGGGTGAGCATCGAGACGTACTGCGAGATGTCCTGGCCGGTCGCGGTCTTCGAGATGAGTTCGACGAACGGTTGGACGTCCTCGGCGCTGGGGATGATCTTCTCGACACCGGCGACGGCGACGTGCGTGTCGGGGGTAACAGCGCTCTTTCGGGCGTTCCCCTCGTTAGTAATGAGTGTGATCGTCCCGGAGTCGGCGAGCACGAAGTTCGCACCCGTCATGCCGATGTCGGCGGCACGGATCTTCTCGCCGAGGTAGTCCCGCGCGAACTGAGTGAGCTCTTCGGCCGTCTCGAAGGGCTCGTCGGGATCGAAGACTTCGTTGAAGAGTTCGGCGACGTCCTCGCGGGATTTGTGAAGCGAGGGGCCGACGAGATGGGAGGGGCCTTCGTCGGCGATCTGGACGACGAACTCGCCGAGATCGGTTTCCCACACGTCGACGCCAGCCTCTTCTAAGGCGTCGTTCACCTCCAGCTCTTCGGAGGTCATCGATTTGGACTTCACGAGCGTCTCTGCGTCCTGTGCGTCGGCGACCTCGGTGATGTATCGGTTGGCGTCCGCGGCGTCGTCGGCGAGATAGAGGGTTCCCCCATTCGCCTCGACGCTCTCTCGGAGCTCCTCGATTAGCTCCGGCAGCCGCTCGACGGCGTCCTCCTTAATGCGCCGGGCTTCCGTTCGAAGCCCCTCGAACTCGTCGAAACGATCGATGGCCTCGTAGCGCTCCTCGTTCATGTGGGTGACGTTCTCGTGGACCGCGTCACCTTCTGTCTCTAATAGGTGGCGGATCTTCTCCGCCTTCCGCCTGCGCTCGCGTCCCGCGCTCATTGTTCCTCCAGGACGATGACGTGCACGTACTTCGGCCCGTGGACGCCCTCGACGAGTGCGCCCATGTCGCCAGTCGAGCTTACGCCCGTGGCGAACACGGACGACTTCCCGGCGGCGAACCGCTCACCGAGGTAGCCGGTCGCGGACGCCACATCCGGGAGGATGTCAGATTCGCGGACGACCACGACGTGCGTCGGCGGGTAGAGGCTCACCGGCTCAGCGCCCGCCCGGTCGGCGTCGACGACGAGCGTCCCGTACTCCGCGATGGCCTTCCCGGCGGGGGTGACGCCCGTCTGCGCCTCCCGAAGCAGGCGGGGCGTCGGCGGGGTTTCGACCGCGGTATCCTGCAG
>NZ_BAAABL010000091.1:0-1689 GCF_039520965.1 Halarchaeum salinum | reverse complement strand
AGTCTACAACGTCGAACAAGCCGTGAAACAGTGAATCCCGTCGCCCTCTGCGGATTCAATGAAGCCCTTTCAAGTATTCCTAACGGTACTAATGAAGTATGGAGGTCGTCCGCAACATCCAGATAAAGCTCGACGTTCCCGAAGACGCCCATAGCGTTCTCGATGAGACGTTCGAGCAATTCCAACAGGCGGCCCAGTACGTCGCTGACGCTGGATGGAGCGACGACCCCACGGAAATCGAGGACACGAAGAACACGCTCCACGAACAAACCTACACAGAGATTCGGGAGCAGACAAGTCTGCAAGCCAGTCTCGTCCAATCCGCCCGCAACCTCGCTGCCGACGCACTCGGCAACTGCAAAGACCGAATCCTCGAAGACGGCAAGAAGGCGAGCAAGCCCGAGTTCCGAGGCAGTGTCGTCGTGTATAACGGGCGAACCATCACGTACAACGACGACCACGTTACCCTCGCCACCATAGACGACCGCGTGACCGCCGAGTTCGTCACACCCGAAGACGAGGAAGGGACGCCGTTTGCGGAGTATTGGACGCCAGAGTGGGAACGCAAGGAAGCCACGCTCCACAAGCGTGACGGCACGTACTACCTCCACGTCGCAGTCGAGAAAGAAGTCGAACCTGCTGATTCTGACGACGAGCAGACCGAGAACGGAGTGGTTCTCGGCGTCGATTTGAACGTGGACGGCTATCTCGCCGTCACTTCGACGGGAGCATTCCTCGGTAATGCGGATTACCTCAACCACCGCCGCGACGAGTACGAGCGTCGGCGCGGCAACCTGCAACAGACAGGCACTCGTTCCGCCCATCTCACCATCAAGAGCATTGGCTCACGGTTCGCTCGGTGGAGCGCCGACTACCTCCACCGCGTCTCGAAAGCGATTGTGCAGGAAGCCGTGGAAAACAACTGTACGGCGATTGCGTTCGAGAACCTGACGCATATCCGCGAGCGCATCTCGACCGCCAGTAAGTTCCAGCAGTGGGCGTTCCGCGAACTCCAACGCCACGTCGAATACAAAGCCGAAGAGTACGGTATTAGCGTGGACGATGTTGCCCCTGCCTACACGTCGCAGCGGTGTAGTCACGGCGAGTGTGGCTTCACACACGAGGACAACCGTGATGGTGACGAGTTTGAGTGCCTGAAGTGTGGAAAGGAACTCCACGCGGATTATAACGCCGCTCGGAATATCGGGTGGCGGCTTGTCCAGCACTGGCTCAAGTCTGGTGCTGGACGGGCCACCAGTCAACTGGCCCTCAAGTCAGGGACGCTGAGCGCGAACGGCCAATTCCGGCCTTCCGCCTTGCGCGGGTAGAGCGGGAGTCCACTGACAAGCCTCGGGGCTTGACCCCGAGGCGGTCGACCTTGCCCGTGATCTTGTCTTCGTCGCGCGTCCCGCTCTCGCGTTTGAGTTGGACGGTAATCGAGACGCCAACGTCGGTGCGTTCGACGTGCTGAGTTTCGGTCGGCTGTTCGGCGGGCGCGTCGCTCGAAGAATTAGCTGGAAAATAGGGTGCTAAGCTCCCTTCCTCAAGGAGCGAACGGAACGAAGAGGAGTGAGCGAGTAGGGAGGGGATACAGCACCCACACGCTTCGTTGAAGGACAAACTCAGTCGATCACATCGGCAGCCGGATAATCTCGACCTCTAAGCGCCGAATCTCTGCGAACTGTGACC
>NZ_BAAABL010000090.1:0-5868 GCF_039520965.1 Halarchaeum salinum | reverse complement strand
AGTCTACAACGTCGAACAAGCCGTGAAACAGTGAATCCCGTCGCCCTCTGCGGATTCAATGAAGCCCTTGAGGACTGTTCGGCAGAGGAACTCCGAGCGATTGAGCGCTATGCCGACGCACTCGCCGAGTACCGTGAACGGGAGGCTCGGCTTGCAGAGGACGACCAAGACGAAGTAGCGGACCGTCCCGAAGAGCTCCCGGACGACGTTCCGACGCGAGCGACACTCACAATCAAGGAGATCAACGGTAATCGCTACTACTACTGGCAATGGCGAGAAGGAGACAAGGTCACCTCGAAGTACAGAGGTCCGGTCAACCCCGACGAGTAGGTTGAGTGAGTCAAGTGCTTGACCTCAGGGTAGTTCACCTACTGAAATGTATAAACCCCCCTCCCCCCACTGTTTCATACCAGATTGGCCACGCAGGGAGGGGGTGGGGGGCGACTGAGGGGATAGCCGAGAAGAGGGTCTGAAGGAAGGTGATCAGAATGAATTGATATTGTGAAGTAACGAAGCATTCAAAGAATCGCTGAGAACGAGTGAGCTGAGAACTACGCGCATATTATATTATTTACTGTATAGGTAACTAGTGTAGTAGTAGTAATGGTGGTAGTGAAACCTGCTAAACCTACATTATCTAGCTTATTAACCGTGTTTAGAACCTTCTTCATGCATTCCTTTCTCACCTCTTTCGCCCACTCTACTCTACCATTTATATAACTTCCATCGTAGTCTATATTTCGGTGTCATACTCTTGCGGCATTTGGTATGAAACAGTGGGGGGAGGGGGATTCAAATACCCCTGTCTTGGAACCTCTGTTGCGTGAGGCGATCGAGTCCCTGCTACTCAGTGATCTGAGATGGAATAGTGGCGTATGGCCCTTCTACGATAAGGCGAGTGTCTCAGGGCTTGACTCCGAGCCAGCTCACGAGCTATGTTGAGGTACGGTGTCAATCAGCACTTGGTATGAAATAGTGGGGATGCGATCTTTATATACTCTCATTTGGGATGAAGCATTCCCCTTTGGTATGAAACGGCGGCTGCCACATCTTTATGTGGCTGCCTTCACAGAAGATAGGTAACAGATGCCGTTTGAGAGAAAGGAGTCCCCCTTCGATAACGATGAAGCTCTTACTAAGGACTATATGCCCGATACTGTCCTTGGTCGGGACGAAGAACTTGATGAAATATCTGAAGTTCTCCAACAGCTCATCGACAACGAAGCCCCCATCAATACGTTCATCTACGGTGTCAGCGGCACCGGAAAGACGGTCTCAGTGAAATACCAACTGCAAGAGCTGAAGCAAGGCGCGCAGAACTACGATGACATCTCAATAACGTTCATTTACCAGAACTGCGAATCTCTTTCTAGCTCTTATCAAGCTGCCATCTCCCTCACGAACCAGCTGCTCAAAGACGACCAGTACGCTCACCTCCACGACCAACTTGAGATCGACTACGAGACGCTCCCCAGCTCAGGTCTCCCAAAAGATACTGTCTACTCCATCTTCTTTGACGCGCTTGACCACCTCACATACGAAGACACGGCCTATCGCGAACAACTCTCCGAAGCTCTAGAGAACATCGACCAACTCGAGAACCCGCCCGACCTCCAGATCGGCGCCGATGAACTCATCTGGCTCAGCAAGCATCCATTCGACGACGTTGAGTCTGTTCCGTCGTATCTCTCCTTCCCGCCCGGGTTTGAGTTACTCGTCGACGCCGAGACAGACCTTTCGAACACTGACTACTCTCGGTCTGAGGTTCTTAGCGGTATCCCCGAAGACCCCACTACCCTCCTGGCTGAACTCGAGACGGAGTTCGATATCCGCTCACCGGACGAAGTTACGAACTACGTCACCGTCGTCCTTGACGAAGTCGACCGAATCGGATCACGCGACGAACTTCTCTACGAGATTCCACGTGCGCAGGCGAACAATCGCGTCTCGAACATTCGGCCGTCTGTCATCGGTATCAGTAACGACGTCGCGTACAAGGAGAGTATCCAATCAAAGACGGATTCGTCGCTCCGCCTCAAGGAGATTACTTTCCGGCGATACGACGCGAATCAACTCGGAGAAATCCTTCATCAGCGTGCTGAGTTGGCGTTCAAAGACGGCGCATACGACGACGAGATTGTTCCCCTTGCTGCTGCGCATGCCCGCCAACAGGGTGGTGACGCTCGGTTCGCGATCGACCTGCTCCATAAAGCCGGTGTAAAGGCGAAAAACGACGGTGACGACGTCGTTCAGAAAGACCACATCGACGAGGCCAACGAAGAGAAGGAACGGGATCGTATCTACGAGGTTACATCTGATCTTGACGCACAGCAGAAAGTGACGCTCAGCGTCATCATGCTACATGACCTTCGAGACGAGACGCCGATCAGCCGTGAGAGTCTCTACCCGAAGTATAAGCAACTTTCGGGCGAGCTACTCGATAAGACCACCTCGAAGCGGCGGGTAGCAGACTACCTCAAGGAGATGTACCAGCTCGGCTTGCTCAACCGCAAGGACAACTACGGTGGACCTGGGAAATCCGGCTACGTCTACGAACTTGACACGGTTGATTACGAGATGATACTCCGCGTCCTCGGTGAGACAGACCCATCGGGGATGCCTGAGGGATCTGACCTCCTCTCGACAGAACTTATTGACGAGCTTGAGTCGTTTGCAGACGGAAAATCAGCGGTCCGTGAGGCGACGCAGACGCAATCCAGTGTTGATTCGTGGAAGTGATGTATGGTATTCTCTTTCGCTTGGTATGAAATAGTGGGGGTGGTCTATTTTCAACCGGAACCTGTCTGTAACTCTGAGCCGATTGGGATGAAACAGTGGGGTGCTCTTCTTTAAGTCAATTCTTGCTTCTCCCCCCAAGTCTGGTATGAAATAGTGGGGTGTATGTATTTATATGGGGAATACACGATCTGGTATGAAATAGTGGGGTGCCTCGATTGCCCTTTGAGGAGTGCCTCACGGTGGTTCCGCTGGGGTGACTGTTGATTGCGTCTGTCACGAACAAATCGATAGAGGTGTCTGAACTCGCCTAGCGTACGCGCCCTGACGACGATACGATGAGCGTCCGTGCGTTCACCGCCTTGAAGAATCTGCTGTTGGACCTCGGCTATACGGGCGTCTTCGTTTTCGTTGATGAATTCGAGAGCATCGCCCGCCTCTCCCCGAAGAACGAACAGGCGACGCTGAACAGCATCCGCCACCTCATGGACCAGAACAGCGACGGCCTCTGTATGCTGTTCGGGTGTGCACCGGAGGTCTGGCAGGACGTCATGAGTGAATACCATGCGTTCAGCGAGCGTATCGGCCAAGAAGTCGCACTTCGACCGCTGACTGCTGAGAACCTTACCGAGCTTGTCGAAGACTATCTCCAGCGAGAGCGGACGACGACAGACTCCGGACGTGCCGTTCGACCGTTCACCGAGGAGAGCTTAGAGCTGATCCTACAGCGGTCACAGGGGAATATTCGCCAAGTCCTCTCCGTTTGCAGTCGCATGTTAGACGAAGCAGCGACTGAGGATCAAACCGAGATCTCAACAGAGTTCGCACAAGAACTCTTCTAGCGAACCACTACCTCGCCGCACGTTTCTTTTCTCTTGCCCAGAGGCGGTGAGGCGCATCTCAATGAACTCCCCAGTACAAATCATCGACGAGAGCGGTGACGAACGCGAACTCACTGGCATCGAACGGGAGGACTGGACTGGCATGAGTGATCCTTGTCCTGAATGCGGTGGACAAGAGTTCAACCATATCTCGACGTCTGGTGGTCGCTATGGTCGCCGTGATGGCGCAGTCGTGATGCGCTCTGACTTCTGGGGTGTCGAGAAACCCCTCTTCACGCGCTGTCGTGACTGCCGCGAGACTCTCTACAAACACCCCGCGTTCGACCGACTCTTCGAGATTAACGGAGACCATGATTCCGCTCATGACCCCTGAGAATTCTTACTATAGATCCTGAAACGCGAGAACAACCATCCTTAAATAGGATACTATTCACAAATATCTTTTTCAGGCATAGCTATTTGTTCGATGCCGACCTATTCGTGAACAGCATGACTGAATCAGATAGTAAGAATAGTACAGATAGAACGAATAGCCCAAATAGGTCCTACGTGGGGTTGGACCAAGAGAACCCGCGAGCGGTCGCGGTCTGTATGCTCAAGGGCGGCGTTGGCAAGTCTACCGTCGCAGTTAATCTCGCTCGCCAGCTCGCTGCCCACGACCACGATGTCCTTCTCATCGACCTCGACCCGAACGGACACGCCTCGACCGGCCTCGGCTTCGACGACGAGTATCACGACACCAGCGAAAGCATCGGTGACACCTTCTTCGAGGAGGTAGACCCTGATTCCGTCATCTACGAGACCGGCTTCAACTTCGACCTCCTGCCTTCGAGCGAAGACCTCGAACAGGCCGAACGCGAAATCGTCGTCGGCGACGTCTTCCAACCTTCTGCGCTGTTGAAACGCGAAATAGTCGACCCGCTTCTCGGTGACGAGTACGACTACATCGTGACTGATTCGCCGGCATACCGCTCGCGGCTCACCGACAACGCCCTCGTCGCGACCGGCAACCTCGTCCTCCCGCTCGCGCCCGGCAACGAGGCGATGACGGGACTCGAGCGGACGATCGAACGACAGATCGCGCCGCTCCGCAAGCACATGGACGTCGATGTGCTCGCGCTCGTCCCGAACATGCTTCGCGGCCGGATCGACCAACAGACACAGGATCGTCAGCTTCTCGAACGGCTCAACGCCCACGATAGCCTTCAAGACCGCATCCCGAACTTCGCACGAGTCACCGACTGGGATGCCGTCGATGATGGAGAGCTGAATCCGTCCCCCGGGATTCGCGATCGGACGAGTATCACGAAGGCGTACGGTGAGCGGATGCCGCTCCTCGACTACGACCCCGACTGTGATCAGTTGAAGTGCTTCGACGAACTCGCGCACATCGTCGAGGTCGGTGAGGTGGTTCGTGATGAGTGACGACGACCCGTTCGCCGACCTCAGCAGTACGCTCGAAGACGAACCCGACGACGAGGACGACTCCATTGACTCCCAGACATCCACGGATTCGGCCGACGAATCAGATTCGAGTCTGGAGCCGACGCGTGACCCGATGGTCGATAGCGCATTCACCTACGAGGAGGCGCAGCAACGTCCATTCTACGCGCGCCAGTCGACGATCGACGAATTCGACTCGTGGCTCAATTACGAACTCGAACGCGAACTCAACGAGCGCGGTTATCAGAATATCGTCGTCCGCGAAATGACGGACGCGCTTCTTCGGACTGTCGTTGAGGAGGACCTAGTTGACGAAGTCGCTGCCCGATTCGAACGAGCGCGAGAAAACGTCACCTCCGAATCTGACAAATAGCACAATACTCATAACTCGGGAAAATAGAATCCTACTTCAACTATTCATACTATTCCACATTTTCAATCTCTATACGAACGGAATAGATGAGATAGATTTCTATCTATACTATCTATAGTGTGGATGTACGCGGACGGGTGCATCTCCCAACCCTGCGAAATCGTTCTTGCGTAGTATTACGCGTAGAGGTGTTCCCGGATCCAGATTAGCCAATTCCAAAATAGCCAATTCCAAGTTAGTCTATTCGTGAGTATTTTATTGGTGGGCGGCGATTGATACCTATGGAGCGTTTCGTGGACCGTGATGCGGAACTCTCGCGACTGCGGGAGTGCTACGAATCCAACAGCGGCGAGCTGGCAGTCATCTACGGTCGTCGGCGTCTGGGAAAGACCCAACTCGTTCAACACTCAGTCGATCACATCGGCAGCCGGATAATCTCGACCTCTAAGCGCCGAATCTCTGCGAACTGTGACC
>NZ_BAAABL010000089.1:0-8567 GCF_039520965.1 Halarchaeum salinum | reverse complement strand
AACTACGAACGCAGAGACAATCCGGGAAGCACAATCATCACGGTGTGAGAAGAGTTCTATGACACCCTCACAAGGACATCTATGGTATCCGCCCTGTTGCACGAGAGCTCCACAATACGGTTGTCTGGCTTGGCTGTGGCTTCGATCGACCGCCGTCGAGAGACGCGGTCGATCGATTCCTCACTGACCTCGAACACGTTGTCGACGAGGTGTTTGATCACCTCGTCGAGCAGGCCGCCCGCCGCGGCCTGCTCGACTTGACTTACTGCATCGATTCGACCGATGTGAGGGCGATGCCCGCCGATCAAGATGCGTCGAAATGCTACGATCCAACCGACGAAGAGTACTACTACGGCTACGGCTGTACGATCGTCTCGACCGGGCAAAAGATCCCAATTGCGGCAGAGTTCACAGAGAGTAAGCAAGCACCAGAAGAGACAGCGATGCGCGTCACGCGTGACGCGCTCGCCGTCGCCAAGCCGATCTGGATGGTCGGTGATAGCGCCTACGACACGCTTGACTGGCACGACCACCTGCTGGCCGCAGGGGTCGTGCCAGTCGCTCCGTACAACGCGCGAAACACCGACGACCCGAAAGACATCGAGTACAGGGTCGAAGACCGTATTGAAGAACACAGCGAGGACGTTCAGCTGAAGCAATTGACGCTAGACGAGACGTACAACCGCCGGACAGGAGTCGAACGAACCAACGAATCAGTGAAGGACTGCGGCCTCGGGCGAACGCACGCCCGAGGCCGCGTCCACGCACGAGCGCAGGTGTTTCTTGCCCTGTGCCTTCGCCTCGTCGTTGCAATCACCAACTACGAACGCGGAGACAATCCAGGAAGCACCATCATCACGGTGTGAGAACAGTTCTATGACACCCTCGTTAACCAACAACACCCTGTTTTTTCACCTTCGTGTGTTGGTTAACTCTCCTACCTCGGAGTTTCGGGAAGTCGGCCATCCGGCCGCGGGGCACGTCCCTGCTCGATTTCGTAGTTGACGCGACGAAGGTGTGTTGGCTTGATAGTCGCCGGCAAGGACGACTTCAAGCTCATAGATACCCCATTTGCAAAGTGAGAGGGATATTGGGGTTGGCAGGGGGAGACCCCATTTGCAAAGTGAGGTTGACAGCCATTTTACACAGAAGAGGGAGCCCCGCTTGCAAAGAGAGACTGACAACGAACTCACGTAAGAATAGGAAAACCCCGTTTGCAAAGTGAGCAGTCGAACTCTGCCGTTACGAGGCAAACTCTGTAAGATTCGATCGGGCAATCGTTCTGATCGTCTCTTTGTCTCCAATTATCTCCGAGAGGAGAGGGTCATCCTCTACAATAATTTGAACGATTGATTCCGGGTTGAGATGAGGGAACGCGTACTCCGAGAACATCCCCTGCTCATTTCCACGCCCGCGTCGCTTATTCTTGATGACCTCGTACGTAGAGAGCTCCCGCATCCACCGCAGATAGCTGTGCTTCGAGCGCACCTCCGAGTTCGACTGTTCCTGAACCCACCGATAGAGTGTGTATCCCACAGAAGAGGGGACGCAGTTCGAGCGCAGGATCGGTTCTCGTTCCAGAACCGGATTGCCATGAATCGCGACGAGCGCTGTCGCAAGAAGAGAGACTTGCTTCTGATGAGAGACTTTCTCGACGATATCGGCGACATAGTTCTTTTCGACTTCATCACGTGCCTGCTCCACGTGCCGTTCAAGAACCATGTCGTCCTCAAGGCGATTGACGATGTTACCAGCCTCACGGAGAAGATCGATGGCAAATCGAGCGTCACCCTCTCCTTGGGCGCTAGCCGCGGCGACGAGTTCGATTACGCCATCACCAAGAACACCTTTTCGGAAGGCATCGCGGCGGTATTCGAGGATTTCGGTTAGTTCGTACGCATCGTAGTCATCGAAGGAGATTTCGGAGGGGTTGAACGTACTGGCGGTTCGGGAGTTGAGTCCATCCATGAGACTTCTCGGGCTATTTGTCGTCACGATCAGGGAGATGGAGGAGTCCATGTTTCCGATCCGCTTCGATCGAGTGAGGTTGTAGAGGATATCCGAGAAGGCGGGAACCTCGTCCTTCGAGCGTGTCTCACCAACCAAGAGGTCCAGCTCGTCGAGGACGACGATAGCGAGGTCGAGATGTTCGTCGATGATTTCGAAGATACGGTCGTACTTCGAACTAGTAGAGATACCGCGCTTTGCGGTCTGTTCGAGGTCAAGACTCATTTCGAGAGAATGCGCGATCTGATGGACAGCCTCGTGTTCCGATTTCTTGTGTTTGCCGTTAACCTCGATGTACTCGATCTCGATGCCTCTCTCGGCGCCGATTTCCATCGTCTTGTTGGCGACTGTTCCAGCACAGAGCGTCTTCCCGGTTCCAGACGGCCCACGCAGGAGCATATCCTCCGGGTGTTCGTCGTGGAGAGCCGGCTTGAGAGTATTGATGATGAGATTGAGCTGTTCATCACGGCCGACAATACGGTCTTCGTCAACGATAGTTTCCGGCTCGATGAGATCCTTATTCTGGAAAACGGAGTGATAGTCTCCGGCTAACTGTTCCGAGATGGAAAGTGGCCCCGACTTATCAGGCATACACAGGACATCATCTCACTTTGCAATAACCCTTTCGACGGTTTGCAGAGTTAGATCGAATACCCCCGCCCCGTTTGCAAAGTGAGCCAGGAAATAAGAAGAAGTGGTGGCCAAAACAGATCTGAACACCATCTGGATATGACTAGCAGTTATTAGAAGAACATATCGCGTACTGCACTACGGGTGTGGTACATCTAGTAAATACATAAATCCTTTTCCTATCTAGGGTCGCTTCAGCCGGTTTTCAAGGTTCATTCTTGCGGGTTCCCTGGTTACAGCAGCATCGGGCTATCTATCGCTCGTTCTCTTTCGCTAGCTCACTTTGCAAACGGGGCGGGGGTGGAAAACGGCCATCACTTAACGACGACTACACTGGAAGGCGACCATCCGGCCGCGGGACTCGTCCGTGCTTGATTTCGTGGTCGACGCGACGGAGGTGCTTGCAACCGCCGTCAGGTTCTCGCTTCTGGTAGTCCGGACAGGTACACGTCTCGGCGATGATGTCGACGTCGTAGATGCTTCCCGAGGCTGAGCGAACCTCGTACTGGCCGCCCTTCGCAAGGAGGGAGACGTCCATCTCCTCGTCGATCGCGCGCTGCGTTCGGGCTTCGAGGCCTCCCGTCTGCGCTTGGTCGCTCACGGCTTCGCGAGCTCGGACGTCGCCCGCACAGCCACCGTCAGTCGCGACGGCCTGTGTGTCTCGTTCGAGGCGCTCGTCGAGTCGGTCCTCAACGGGGTGGCCGAGTGGCCAGCAGTAGTGGACTTCGCGACGGCTCTGATACTCGTAGGTGCCGATGTCGACGGCGTCGCCCGACCAGACACGCCATGCACCGAGTGCGCTCATCACGTCGCCGACCGCGCGCGGAATGTGTGCGACGTCGTCGGGGTAGAAGACACGAAATCGCGTGCAGTCCTCTTGGACCGGCATTTCGTCCCACCAGGGGACTGTTGAGCGCCAGTTGTCCGCCATCGCCGCGTCCCTCCCGTACCCGACGGTCACGTCGACTGCCGGTGAGCGCTGGTCGGCGTCGCCTTCGAGGAGTCGGAGGACGGCGTACCGTAGGTATTCGTGGAGCGAGTCATCGACGCCGTTCGCGACCGCCGGGTAGTTGTTCGCGACGTGCACCGCTTCCGCAAGGAGCGTCTCGAGATCGTGTTCGGGCATCGTTCGAAAACCGGGGTCTGTGCGCCCCGCCCCTCGCGGGCGCCGACAAACCTTAACCAACGCTCGCGTCGGAATCGCGCATACTGTTGGTTAAGAGTAGCTGGAAGTGTGGCCTCTCTCTGTACCCCGTCTTGCAGAATCGGGAACCAAGTTTCGTTAAGTCGTGGGCGTCTGAAATAGAGTAGGCTGGACTCAGAACGCGTTTCTAAGCTCTACAAGCGCGAGTATGATAGCAATAGCGCCGAATAGTAGGCCGATTGTGCCGAGGAGTTGATTTCGCGGAACGACGGTCGTTTGTGACACGACGAGCAGGGCCATCAATATCACGTGGAGGGCAAGCAGGCGGTCAGTCCGATCTGACATACCACACCTATTCAACAGTCCGACATAGCCGTTCGGTTGCACCCTCCTTCATACCGGCTGCTTCATCGACTCCGACTGAAGAGCCCATATTGTCAACGACCGATACTCCGACTGCTTCAGGACGGATAGTGAGAATGACCTACAGGTCGACGTACTGGTTTTCCCACTCGCGGCGGGCCTCAAGCTCGCGGCGGCCGCGTCGCGTGAGGGTGTAGGAGTTCGTTCGGTCGTCGATCTTCCCCTTGTCGACGAGTCCCTTCTCGACGAGGGTGTCGAGGTTCGGATAGAGGCGGCCGTGGTGGACTTCCGTCTCGTAGTACGTTTCGAGTTCGTCCTTGATGGCGAGGCCGTGCTGCTCGTCCAGCCCCGCAATAACGTAGAGCAGGTCGCGCTGAAAGCCAGTGAGATCGTTCATTACCCCTATTAGGACTTGTCTGCATATCAGCGTATCGGATACAGCCGCTTTGGTTCGGATTTTCGCCACCACACCGGCATTACCATTCACTACTATTGGATAGTTGACTGAACAGGGCGCCTCCTAGTGTGAGGAGTTTGGGTCGCTATGCGGTCTTTGAATCGACGACGTCGATGAGTTGCTCGGCCGTCCGGCTGATTCGGCCGAGTCGCTCCCGGATTGCCTCAGGATCGTCGCCGGCCCAGGCGGCGAGGTAGAACGACGAATTACTCGTGTCAAGCCCATAGTGTCGGCCGACGATGTACGCGACGGCCTCGGCTTCGAGTTCCTGCTCGGAGCGGGCGAGCGGGTCGCTGATGGCGCCGTGGAGGAGGGCGTGTGCGAGTTCGTGGACGAGCGTCACCGCGAGATCCGCCTCGTTCGCACGATCCCGAACCTCAACAAGTGGTGGTTCATCCGACTGACGTGGCTTGCAGATACCCTCTGCCTGCCCATGGATCCACTCCTCGGCGTCGACGAGCCGCACCTCAACGTCGAGCTCCGAAGCTGCGTCTTCGAGGACGGCGACGAGGTCGCCGGCGTCGCCGGTCGCCGCCGTCTCGAGTTCGGGGAGTGGCTCGCCCTCGGTCTGCGAGACGTCGAAGACCGACGCTGGCTGAAAGCCGACGAGTCCCTCCGACCACTCCTCCGGTGGCGTCTCGTCATACTCACAATCACTCTGTTCGTGGTAGTTCGGCGAGTTCTCGCACTCCGGGCATTGTTTCGCGATGATGGGTGCCCAGATCCAGATGGCGCTCTCGCCTTCCTGGACGTGTCGGTCGAAATCCTCTTGCCACGCCCGATACCCCGCGACCTTCGTCGCCTCCGGATACTGGAGGGTGATCAGGAGGGTGTTCCGGTAGGAGTAGTCGTGGAAGCGACTCTGCACGTCCAGCCACTCTTGGAACGCCTCACTCTCACGTGCCTCCCCGACGTGCGTGATGAGGTCCTCGACCCACGCCTCGATCGTTTCGGTCATCGATTCGCTTCGCGAGCTCGAATCCTCGAACGCGACTGCTGACTCCGATTGTGCGTCACTCATGGATTTGGTCGCGACGACGCGCCGCGTGGGCGCGCCCGCACCCCTCCCGGGCCAACAAACTCTGGCGCTGTGTCCCGATCGACGTCACTGCTTTTTCGAGTCGGCAGCAAGGACTCATCGCTCGATGCTGTCGCTGAGGAATTTGCCGGCGCCGTTCTCTTGGCCGCCGACACAGAACCAGAATCTACACGGCGTTCTCTCCCGAGCGTACGGTATGGCTAAGACCGTCGACGACCTCCGAAACGAGATCCGGGTCGCCACGGGCCGCTTCGAGCGAGAGATTTCGGCGACGTTCACGAAAGAGGACCTCGCCGCCATCTGCGATGCCGTCGGCTACGAGATCGACGCCAACTCGCTGCCGCCGACAGCACAGATGCGCGCCGGTATCCTCGCGAGGATCGATGAACGCGACGACGATGCGACGAATGAGATCGGTCGGGCATTCCGGAAGGGCGAACTCGAAGCGATTGCCGACGCGCTCAGCGAGTAGCTTTTCTCCCTCTCACTAACTGTCCATGTCGGGTAGTCGCAGCTAGTCGTCGAAGAGGCAGCGTGTTGCGGCGCGCTCACCAGTGAGTGTCTGCTGGTCGTCGTCGGTGTCGGGGAAGAGTACGGCCTGTTCGTCATCCTCATTTGAGTCTTGTACTTCGGGGCGGTCGTCGACGCCGAACTCACTAGCCTTGGGTCGATCGCGTCGTGATTCGCGATCGCGATGGTCGACATCGGCGCCGAAATCCTCGAGAGACGTTTCGACGCTCGACTCCTGGACTTCGAGCCCGCCATTGTCACTGAATGCTGCTTGATGGTGGACTTCCGGATCTGGTGTGTCGCTCATCATTGAATGCCTCCACCCTCTTGGGTGGCTCGATAAACGTCTCGTCGGGCCACACACTGAGGCGCCGACTATCTAGCTCTCGTCTCGGACTTTCGCGGCTTGCTGCGCGAGCAAGTGGAGGATGGGCTCACGATTCTGATGCGCGTTCTCGTACGCGACACACTCCCGGACAGTCTCGACGTCAGGAATCGTCACGATACAGGCGCGGAGGACGTCGAAGCTTGCCGGCGTAAGTCGTTGTTCGGGCGTGAGTGTGCTCGCATTCTCGCTCTCTTGGTTGGGCATGATGGACGCCTCGCCCGCTCCCGGCGTCGACAAACCGATATCGAGAGCTTTCGGTGTTGTTTCTACTCAAGTTCAGCCTCGGGTTGGATTTGGCGTGCGTCGTCGGCGAGCCGATGCAGATACTCGCGAAGAACGTCCATGTCTTCTTGGGCGTCGGCGAGCGTCTCGGCTTTCACTTTGCCCTCGATCTTGTCCTCGTCGCGCGTTCCGGAGCCACGTTTGAGCTGGACGGTGATCGAGACGCCGACGTCGGTACGTTCGACGTGCTGGGTTTCGCTCGGCTGTTCGTCAGTCGCACCGCTCGAAGAATTGGTCGTATCGGACATCGTTGGTGTGAGGTTGGCTAGGCAGTCGGTGCGACGTCGTCGGGGAGGACGTGTTCGATATCGGCGTCGGTGATCGTCCAGGTGCCGTCGGCGCCGTACTCGAGTCGGCTGATGACCTCGTCTTTGAACGTCTGATAGTGCTCGCGGGCGAGCGCTGCGTTGTCCGTGTAGTTGAGGAGGACGGCGAGTGCGAGCTGTGCCGGGCCGCTGCCGCGATAGCCGACGGCGAACCCGCTCGGACTATGGCGGGCAATTCGGAGGCTGCGCTCCGGTGTGAGGCGCTGCCCACCGGGGTGCGTCGTCACGACCGTCTCGCCCTGCTCCCGGGAGCCAATGTAGCGAATCTCGCCCTGGTGGTGTGTGGTCTGTGCCGTCGCGTAGGCGTCGAAAGTTCCACTCATCGTCTAGTTCGAGAGCACCACTCAGGCACTCCCGCACCCCTCTCGGGGGCGACAAACACGACGCCGGTCGCGACCCGCCCAGTTTAACCAACACGGTCCCGATTCTACTATATGGATCCAGATTAAAACTTCCCGTAGATGGTCGTTCACCAAATTTTGTGGAAGAGAATCTTGTCTTTCTTTCTTGGAACTGCTCTGTTTCTATTATACTCTCAATACACGCCAACAGCTATCCAACAGCCACTTACGTCACTGGGTTATTTCTTCCCCGTTTTATTTACTCTATATGGATTAACTAAATATGACATACAGCAATGTGTTCTCCGATCTCTCGTGATTGCTATCGGAGTCGGTATCTGGACCTTCTCTACGTCTTACGGCCTACTATAGATGAGACGATCTAGCTGAATCAGTTTAAAATATGGGTCGCGTCGCAAAGTCCTCTAGAGTTCAGTAGCAACTGGCTCCCGTGAGGAACGGGACGCCTCTGGTGTCCACCCAAGAGGTGTCCCATGCACGCCACAATCGACGTGCGGTTGACGATTAGCATCGACGAGGACAAAACGGTACCGCTCGCCACGCTCGCTGAGTTCATCACCGACCAGAACGTCGAATCAGTTCTTCTCGAAGGACTGGTCGAGAGCCTCGACGCGGCTCGCGTCGAGGCGCTCTGTGGTGAGAAACACGCTACTGGCAACGGTGACCGACGCTTCCAACGCGCCGGTACCGACACCCGCACAGCCGTCACAACCGCCGGTGAACACGACTTCGACCTTCACTACGTCGAAGATACCGCCGCTGACCACGACGAACCCAGCTACTTCCGGCCCGTCGAAGACGTTCTCGACTTCGACGGGCAAAACCGCTATCAGCAGGATATCGCCGCCAAAAGCGTCGATCTCGCTACCTCGCTCAGCTATCGGGATGCTGCTGACCACGGCGACGGCATCCTCCCGGAGATGCCGTCGCCGACCACCATCAACCGCCGCGCCAGAGAATACGGCAGCAAGCTCAAGCAGTTCCTTCCAGACTCAGTCGATCACATCGGCAGCCGGATAATCTCGACCTCTAAGCGCCGAATCTCTGCGAACTGTGACC
>NZ_BAAABL010000088.1:0-13750 GCF_039520965.1 Halarchaeum salinum | reverse complement strand
TCCCGCTTCACTTCCAACGTTCTAACGACTCATCCCGACGCTGTCTGCGGATTCAATAGAGCCGTCCAAAACAGAAGATCTCGTGTTTCGTAACGGATTCCCCGGCGTAGATGCGCCCGAAATCACAGACCTGCCGGACGGGGTCAATCTGTACCAATTCCCGTACAGCAAGGACACGTATGCGGATCAGTTTGCTCGATGGCGCCGTCTCTACTTCGACGAGCGAACCCCTCGTGGATGCGGGTCCTGCGACGTGTGTCGGGCGTAAATTCACCGCCCTAACGTGTGCTCTACGCCAGATGCGACACCTCTGATGGTTCCTCGAGGTCGTCGAACTCGCGGCGCTCGACAGGTTCCCAGTCCTCCCCCGGCTCTGGACTCCACCAGTCGACCTTGTAGGCGCCCGGTGCGCCGAAGATTTTCACGCGGGCCGACCCATCAGGCAGGTCGCGCCGCAGCTTCTCGTCGACGTGGAGGTTCCAGGTCGTGGTTGAATCGAAGCAGGCGAGCACGGCCTCCTCGTAGCCGCGCGTCTCTCGGGATTCCTGGAGTTCGACCTGGGTGTTGCAGTTCTTGCAGAACACCCCCTCGAACGGGATGTGAGTGAAGACCTCCTGCCCGCAGACGGGACACCAGAGGAACTCGAACAGTGCCTCGCTGTGACGGTCAAGTACTTCGAGACTCATTTGTTGACTCACCCGGTCGTACCGGGCCACCACCTCGTGCCCGGCCGAAAAACAGCGCCCACCGCTCACTCACTCACCGTTCGGCGCCGTAGACGATGCGTGAGGGGGCTTCGTACCCACAATCGGGGCAGTCATACCACCGCTGGACTTTCGCCCCGTCTGCCGCCTTCTCGCCGACGCGAACGTCGTCGTTCGGACACTCCGGGCAGTTAAGGTCCGGTGCGGGCCGCTCCCGGAGCTCGTCACGGAACGATGTCGCATCCTTCGTCTCGTATCCCCGCGACCAGACCGGGTAGCCGTCGATGAGGATTGCTCCACGCCATTTGTACCGGTAGGAGTCCGGGGCTCGATGCAGGACGGCTCGCGCCCCGGTCTCGGTGTTCCGATACGCAAGCGTCGGCGAGCGGCTCTCGCGTCGCCAGTTGGTGATCCTGGGCATTATTCAGAAGTGGACGTCAGCGGGTACGATCCAGAGCTCCTCACTCTCCTCGAGGAGTCGATCCAGCTGTCCACGGTGACGAATGCCGGTTCCGTGTTCGGTGTACAGGAAGATCGTCGGGCCGTCGTACGCACCGACCTGGTGGAAGGCGTGTCGGGCGAGGTCCTCGTCGCGCATGATCTCCTCGTCGGAGAGCTCGTCGATGGCCTCCTTCACCCGGTCGAGATTACGCTCGAATTCCTCCTTCGTCGCCTCCCAGCCACGCTCGAGCAGGTCCTGGCCGTCATCGGAGTCGACGGGGGCTGCCGTCGGCAACTCCCCCCATCGTGCCTTCCCCGCAACGGACGTGTCCTCCTCGTCGAAGGTCACATAGTAATCGAAGACGGCGCTGGCGTGTGGGTCCGCGCCGACCAAGCGGTCGAACACCGTCTTTCCGGTGGCCAGTGCGTCGTCGTGGGTCGATTCTTCTACCAGAGCGTAAATTACCATGTGCATCTCGAACACCTCGAAACGCCGACGCACCGGGAGTGATTGCTCGCTCGCTCCAGCTGCGCCGGCACCCATCGCCGGCGCTCGAAAAACCTGATCTAGCGGTCGATTTTTAGGACTCGTTCGCTCGGTCGACTGTGATGGTTAGATCGCCCGACGCGTAGTCGGCCTCGAAGTCGACCGCGAACGCGTCCGCCTCGTAGGCGGCGTGGTAGGCGCGGTGGCGTTCGAGCGAGCCTGTCGCCTTGAAGTGGAAGAACGCAGCCGACGTGTAGGGCTTACTCTGCGTCTCGATTTGCGTTTCGACTGACGCCAGAAGTGCGATCTGTGGCGTGTCGGTGTCAATACTCGCAGCGAACTCCTTTGCCTCCTTGACGGTCGCCTGCGAATGGGCGGGCGTCTCACCGGTTAGCACGTTCATCGGCGTCTCCGTGTCGTCGGTGAACAGGACATCGTGGAAGGTGCGCGTCCCGAGGACTGCGTCAGGACCTAACTCGCAATCGTGGAATGGATCGTCGTCTGGATTCTCGGGCATCAAATCACGAGCCCACGGTGGGGCTCAGTCCTTTCTGCCCCAGACAAACCACAACTTGTCTCGATGTAGCGGAGGTAAGTCCCGAAAAAAGAGCGTCCTGCCCGCACTTCCCGCCGCAGAATCAGGCGTCGATAATTCGATCGGGCTCGATTCGTGACAACCGCATCGCGTTCCCGGTGACGCCGAGGCTCATCCCCATATCTCCGACAACGACTGCCAGCGCAACGCTGACCAGGCCCAGCGGCACGCCTAGCGCGAGTAGGAGCTTCACGCCGAGGCTGGCCCAGATGTTCTGCCGGATCACACCGTTGGCCGTATGCGACAGATCGTACAGGTACGGGAGTTTCCCGATGTCGTCGCCCATCAACGCAATATCAGCCGTTTCGAGGGCGGTGTCGGTGCCCGCCGCGCCCATCGCGATGCCGACCTCCGCAGTGGCGAGCGCGGGGGCGTCATTGATGCCGTCACCGACCATCGCGACCTCCCCGTACTCCGCCTGTAACTCCTCGACTGCGTCGACCTTCTCGTCGGGCAGGAGTTCGGCTCGATACTCATCGACACCGACCTGCTCGGCGATGGCGCGGGCGGTGCCCTCGTTGTCGCCGGTCAGCATCACCACGCGCTCGACGCCCAGCTCGTGCAGGCGTTCGACAGCCCGCTTCGAGGCCGGGCGCACCTCGTCGGCGATGGCGATTGCACCCAGCAGTTCCGACTCCGTCCCGACGATAACGACCGTCTTGCCCTCCCGCTCCAGTGAGGTGAGCGCGTCCTCGGCGAATGCCCCGTCGTCGTACTCGGCCGCCTCTTCCGCCGCGACGCCGCCGTCCGTCTCGCGGCGTGCCCGAGCGAGGTCGAAGCCCAGCTCCTCGAAGAGCGCGGGCTTGCCCGCATAGTACGTCTCGCCGTCGATCTCCCCGCGGATGCCCTTTCCGGTGAGGCTCTCGAAGCCACTCGGGTCGGGCAGGTCGCCCACGCCCGCCTCCTCAGCACGGGCGAGAATCGCCGCAGCGATGGGGTGCTCACTGCGCCGCTCCAGCCCGGCGGCGCGACGGAGCAGATCATCCTCAGTGGTGTCGCCGACCGGGACGACATCGGTGACGGCGAGTTCGCCCTTCGTGAGCGTCCCCGTCTTGTCGAGCGCGACGGCATCGACTTCGCCCATCGCTTCGAGGTAGTTGCCGCCCTTGATCAGGACGCCGTTCTTCGCGGCGCTGGTGATGCCCGACACCACCGAGACGGGTGTGGAGATGACGAACGCACAGGGGCAGGCGATTACCAGCAGGGTGAGCCCGCGGATGAACCAGGTCTGCCAGTCGCCGGCGAAAGTGAACCCGTACCCGGCCACGTCCACCGAGATGGGGTCGGCGATAACCAGCGGCGGGATAGCGGCGGTCAGGATTGCCAGCACGACGACGAGGGGTGTGTAGTAGCCGGAGAAGCGGTCGACGAACTGCTCAGACTCGGTCTTCTTCGCCTGTGCGCCCTGTACCATCTCGATGATGCGCGAGAGCGTCGAATCGCCAGCGGTCGAGGTGACCTCTACCTCGAGGTACCCCTCTTCGTTGATCGCGCCGGCGTAGACCTCGTCGCCGGCAGTCTTGTCGACGGGGACGCTCTCGCCCGTGATCGGCGACTGGTCGACTGCACTCTCGCCGTCGATGACCGTTCCGTCGAGCGGAATCTTGTCGCCGGGGCGGACGACGACGGTCTCGCCAACGTCGACCTCCTCGGCGGGAACGGTCACTTCCTCACCATCGCGAAGGGCGGTCGCCTCGTCGGGCGAGAGTTCCATCAGCTCGCGCAGGGAGTCCCGTGCCCTGTCCATCGCGTAGTCCTCGAGCAGCTCGGCGATGCTGAATAGGACGGCCAGCGTGGCGGCCTCGACGAAGTAGCCGATACCGGTCGCCGCGATGATCGCCGTCCCCATCAGCAGGTCGATGTCGAGGCTTCGGTTCTTCGCGGAGTAGTACCCGCTACGGACGACGGGGATGCCGCTGGCGGCGACGGCGCCGAGGAACAGGACATCTGCGATGTGGAGCGGGTACTCGAGGACGCTCGCCACCGTGACGTTCTGTCCGGTGAGGAGGAATTCGAAGAGGAGGCCGAGCGTGACGAACGCCGCGCCGAGCCACGTCTTCTTCGCGCGAGGACTCGTCCAGACCTCCGATGGTGGCGCGATGTCGGCGCCGTCGGTCGCTTGGTTGTCCTCATCATCGCCCTCAGCGTCCGAGCCCCCGACGACCTCGTAGCCGGCGCCTTCAATCGCCTTGATTACGTCGGCTTCGCTAGTCCGATTAGGGTCGTACGTGACGTTGGCCGTGCCGGTGGTCGGCTGGAGCGTGGCGTCAGTAATGCCGTCGACACGCTGGAGGCTCTTGTCCACCTTTTGGGCGCAAGAGGGACAGTCCATCTCGGGAACGGCGAGGCGGGCGGTCAGCTCACGTCGCTGTCCGCCGCCGCTCGTTCCTCCTGCTGCGTCCGGATTCTCTGTCATCACGTCACGGTAGGAGCGGGAGTTCGATATGTCTTTGTTGGAATATTCCAACTACGGCCCTCAGTGGGATGCCAGCCGTTCTTCCGCTACCCGCTCTCCGGCGACATGTTGCTTCGCCAAATGTTCTTCCGCCCGACGGAGTCGGTAGGTGAGTGTTGACCGTGGCACGTCGAGATGCTCGGCGAGCTCGCCGACATCGACCTCGCGGGGTGATTCGTAGTAGCCGTGTTCGACGGCGGCCTGGAGAGCAGCCTCTTGGGCTGGAGGCAATCCACTCGGTGTTCCGTCGCTTCCCCTAGCTGATGTTGTGTCCGCTGTGCGGAGCATCTCCATCTGGGCGCACTCCCCGACGGCGACTTTGAGAGCGTCGAAGAACGCCGCCACGTCGCCATCGCCGGAGTGGATGAGTCGCCACGTGTAGTGGCGGCCCTCGTGACGGGTCTCGAACAAGACGCCGTCGCCGAGGTGGTCGCGAGCGATGTGGGGGACTGAGGCGCAGGTCGGAGTGCGCTCCCAATCTGAGTAGAGGATGAGCGCGTCGTCCGTGCGGTCGAGGACGCGGGTGGTCTGTGTGGCGTTGCAGTCCTCGGTGGCGAGACAGTCAGCGTAGTAGTCGCCGTTGAGAAAGGCGTCCTCGATGGCGTTGAGCGCCTCAGGCGTACCGGTGGCATGGTCGACTCGCCAGAGACGCTCGGCAGTGGCGTGCAGCGAGAGCGAGCGAACGCGAGCGTCGGGGTGGTCGGCGAGGGCGTCCGCCACCCTGTTGCAGCCGGGCTCGTATTCGAGAGCGAAGACGAGTTCGCGCATACCCCGTCTAAGGCCTGCTACGACATAACCCATGGCCTGCAGCGTTGTCGACCAGTAGACCTCAGATTACGTCGTCAGGATCGTGAACTTCCTGCATTCGCTGTGCTTCGGCCGCGTATTGCTCCTGGAGGTCGGGGTCATCGACCATGCCAAGATTGCCGGGTTCAGCATCCACTGCTGCTGTCGTATCTCGGACGTCGGTGAAGGACGTGAGTGCGCGTTCCTTCCGATAGTACTGTTCTCCATCGGGTGTTGCGTAGGTGAGGATGATCAGGTTCTGCTCGTCATCGGAGTACGTCCGTTCGACAAGCCAAACACGAACGTCATCTTCAGACTGATTTGACATACTTAGACGTCCCCCGATATCCACTAAGGGATTGGTGTTACGGCTTGCCGAGACTCGCTGTCTCGAAGGGTGACTCTCCGGTCGGAATGAGCAGCTCCTGTCGGTCTCCGACTCGCGCGGCCAGCTTCCGTTTCAGGTACTGTCTCGCCGTCGACGGTGTGAAGACGCCCTTGTCGAGCATGTCGCCAACGACGTCTTTGAGGGCCGCGAACTGTCCCTGGAGGGTGCCGTCGCCGACCGGCTCGCCGTCGTACCAACGCACCGTCGCGAGCGCACCGTTCCCGACCGTCTCTCCCTGTTCGACTGTCTCCGAATCGTACTGCAGGCCGAACCACAGCGTCCGATAGGCGGTCACCTCGAACGTCGTCGACACCACGAAGAACGCCTCGTGGTGGAGGTAGTCGAGGTGGTCAGCGACGATCTCGTCGAGGGTGAGCCCGGTGGCGCGGGGTTTCGGCTCGACGACCGTCGACGGTCGATCCTCGCCGGCGAGGTAGCCGTCGACGGCATCTGCCTCGAGGCCATCGGCCAGTTCCGCCAGCAGCTGTTTCGCCCACTTGGAGTCGGTGTCTTCGCCACCGAACGGCGACTCAGCCGAAATCCGGTGCTTGAGCTTGAGATTCGCTGCACCCCAATGAGAGTAGTGGAGCGTGTACTGTCCGTCAGTTCGTTCGTACGCAACGAGTGCGCGGTGGCCCATTGAACAATCACCTCGTAGGACGACCCACGACTGGATCGCCCCGCACCCCTCCCAGGGGACGAACAACGCTACTCGTCGATCAGGTCGGGGGAACTGAGGTCCGCGTACAGCACCTCACCGTCGCGGACGACGTACCGCTTCGCCAGGACTGGGAATCGGCACTTGGTGAACCCCGCCGTCTGGATATCGAACTCTTCGTCGGCTTCGAGGTGATCGGCGAGTTCTCGCAGGAATTCGTGGGTCACGATGCCGCCCTCGTAGTCCGGGAGGCCGTTCTCCCGCGCCTCGTACACCTCGAAGTCGTCGTACCCCCAGATGGTGAGCTCTCCGTCTTCGGTCACCTCCCAGTCGAGCGTCCCGAAGCAGTAGCTCTCACAGAGCTCGCGGACTGCCTGTCGATCCGATACGATCGCGCCGGTCGACGTCGTCGCAGCTTGCAGTGTCGCCATGTCTGGACTTCACGGGGTCGCCCCCGCACCCCTGTCGGGGGCGATAAACCGACGCGAGAGTTGCCTCCCTGGTCGTGGCCGGGGACTCCAGTTAGGAATCTGCGTGGGCGTCCCCCCCGGCTCCGTCGCTCGGCCGCGTGAGAAGGCTCACCTCTTCCAGGAGGTCTCTCGCGGTCTCGACTCGCTCTCGATCCGCGTCGTCCAATCGGTCGACGTCGAGTCGGTTGAGATTGCTGAGTATACGATGCATCCGGTAGCCCTGTTTGAACTCTTGCTCCATCGGAAGCGCCTCACCACTCGCCGGCGCGGAAAGACACCCCATCGAGACTGGCGTCGGGCTTGCAGGAGCTCGCTGCCTTAACCAACGAACCTCGACGGTACTCGCAGGCTGTTGGTTAATCGATGCCCAGCACTGGCCTTATTCGAGATTGGGGCCGTAGCGAGCCGAGCCACACACCCGGCACTCCCAGATCGGTTGCCCTGTCCACGTCTCGTCCGGGACCGACTCGTAAGTCTTGAACCGATGGTCGGTCGCCTGTCCACAGTTTTGACAGTCGAGTTCCTGCGTCGTCGGTACCGACGACTCCTGCCGATCAGCCCCAGCTTCGCCGGCGGATTCGGTCAGCGCTATCGCTGGAACCAGCCACACCGCGTCGTCGGCGTCGTCGAGGACTGCGTCGAGACGCGACGCGTCGCGGATGCCGTCCCCACGCTGGGCGTAGAGCCGCGTCGGGGCCTGCTTCTGACGCTCCGCCCTTCCTGCCCGTGCCACCCAGTCCGGTCACGGGCGGCACTGAGAAGCCGCTCTCCCTCTGCTGACGACACCTGTACCGCGTCGGGAAGTGAGGGCCATTGTTCGGCCAGCTGGCGCGCCGGCGCCTCGTCAAGGTCGTAGATGAGCGTGTAGTCGTCGGCGGCCGGCTCCGCCTCGTTGGTGGTGAGGAGGGTCGCCGCCGCGCCGCCCTTCGCGACGGCGCCGTAGAACGTGGTCGACTCGACGACCAGGTGGACGATGCCGAGAACCGTCGTCGACGCTGACTCGGCCGTTCGTAACCCACTCTTGATTATACAAGAGAGTACAAACATATATGGGAGTCCAGCACCAACACTGTTGCAAGAGGTGCCAAGCATGTCCGAATCCTCGCGAGATGGAGTGGAGTCGTGGAGTGAGTCGATGAGCGCGCGCGACCGTATTCGAGCGGTCGCCGAGACGCTCCGCGAACCGCGGTCGGTCAACTGGATCAGCGAGCAGGCCGACGCCGCCTGGAGCACGACCAACGAGGAACTTCAGGATCTCGTTGATCAGGGGCAGCTGCGTCGCGTCGAGGCCGGTAAGACGACGCGCTACCAGCCGGACTACACGCGCCGGCTCTTCGAGGAGATCCGCACGCTCATCCAACAAAACACCCGCGAGGAGCTGCGAAGTGAATTGGCCGCGATCACTGAGGAGATTGAGGAGTGGCAGGCGACCTACGACGTCGAGACGTGGGAGGAGCTCGAACAGTCGCTCGCCGACGGCGACCTCGCAAGTGCTGACCTCCGCGAGCGCCGCGACGTCATTGCGTTCTGGCGTGAGAACGAGGAGGATCGCCGCCTCATCAAGCACGCACTGGAACTCTACTCTGACGTCGAAGCCGCCCGCGAACAGATGAGCGACGTGGCTGACCGCGCCACGAGCTAATTTCCTTCTCTCACAGAATGATCTTTCTCGCCGGTCGCGACCGCTATACACAGCGGACCCTCCTCCGCGACGTTCACGACCGATTGACGAACCAGCCAGGGTGTGAAGAGGTCCGCTATCGGCCGTCTCGACGCCGTCCCCGGTACGTTATCGCGGATGTCGATCCGACGACGTTCCTGAGTGACTCCTACGATGCGGCGACCGCACGACTGGAGATTCGTTTCTGGTACCCAGCTGACGTCGACCACGAATACTACCGCATCAACTGGGTCGAACCGGACCGAAATCTGATGCTCGGCTTCCACCAAGACGCCGACCATCCGGACCTTGGGCCCTGTCACATCCAACTCAATCACGAAGACACGCCCGTCGACCGGCATAGCGCGACGTTTCTCGATGCGCATCCACTCGCCGTCCTCGATGACCGACTACAGCAACTTCCGGCGGCGGTAGAGGCGATTCGCTCGGAGAACGGCACGCCCTCGCTTCCTACCTGGCCAGTCTAGACAGCGAGGTCATCGAGTGTTTCGTGATGCGTCCGGACAGTCGTTGGCGTGACGTTCCCTGTCTCCGCGACGTCGCTTTGCGTCACCCACTGCCCCCGTTCCTGCCCCGCTTTGTAGAGGCAGGCCGCGGCGAACCCGGCCGGATGGACGCCCGTCGTGACGCCGCGCTCCTCGGCCTGTTCCGCGAGGGCTCGGGCCCGCTGTCGGATCTCGTCCGGACACTCGAGGTCCGAGGCGAGGCGCGGCACGAACATGCTGGGGGAGACGGGCTCAGCGGGGAGGCCCAGCTCCTCGTTCAGCGTTTTGTACGCGTTCGCGACTCGCGACTCCTCCACGCGGGCCATCTCGCTGACGTCATCCACTAACCGCGTCAGGCCGTTGCACCGGCAGGCCCCGTACACGCTGGCTGCGGCGATGGCCTCGATGGATCTGCCACGAAGCCGATCCTCGTTCTGGGCGCTCCAAGAGCTGACACGCCTGGTCGCGGACCGAATCGGAGAACTCGAGGGCACTTGCCAACCGACGCACTTCGCCCAGCCCGTGGGCGAGGTTCCGTTCCGCTTTCGACCGCCAGCGACCCCGGGTCTACTCACGGCGCATCCACGCGAGTTGCCGTCGCTTCTGCCCCGAGAGTTCGTTCCCCTTCGCGTCAGTGCCGCGACCGATCTCCGTCGACAGGCCGCGATCGTGGCGGGCCGCAGTGAGTGGAGCACCCGTTCGTTCGCACTCCTCGTCGTCGTACGCCCGCCACTCCGGCCCGTGATCGATACGCTGTTCCTCAATAACGAGTCCACAGTCCTCACAGACCGTTTCCTTGACGTTCGTAGTGACGTGTCCGTGGCACTCGGGACACTGGTTCGCACTCGATTCCGTTCGGACGTCTTCGTCGAATCCAGTCGCGTAGATGTCTCTCGTTGTCATCGTTCTTACCGTGGTTTCGGGAATTCGCCCAGTACAGCGAGCCCCTCGCCCATTGAGGGGAAATAAACTCTACGTGGGATTGCCGAACTTACTGAAGGATTTGGCGGGATTGAATTACGACGTCCTAGTCCTCGAAAACGTAATGAGGGGTATGTGCGCCGAGGCTGCTTCCCCTTTGTGGGCCTATACGGGAATCAAATTTTCAGATATGTTGCTCAACCGGCTCCCAAGCGTAGGATTCCGCCAGCTTATCCCGGCCGGTCAGGTTTGAATCCGCCATCGCCACGATCAGCTGGTAGCTTTCTAGAATTTCAGGAAGTTCCAACAAGAAGTCTGTAACGTCCGCTGCGTTCTCATCGTCTGGACCATTCCCGTAGGGCGAGTCAATCAGCAGCAATTTGAGCGGAACCGTCTCGCGCTCCTCCTCCAACTCTGCCAAAACCGTAGTGTGGAAAAGCAGCATATGCAGAAGGAGCTCTGCATCAGTCTGCCCCAACAGTCCTGGCGATTTCTGCGTGTTGTCTGTCCGGTGGATCGTGTAGCTGTACGAATCACCTCTGTCGAAGCGGACACCGGTGGCATTGGCAAAGGTACCGCGTGTGAAGATTTCCAAGAGAGATTCCATCCGTTCTTCCAGCCTGTTCTTCAACCGTCGACGGGCTTCCTTCTGCTCCTCAGATATAATGCTTTGGTAGGACTCCAACGCATCCATCCGTTGCTCCTTCTTCTGTCTTTCCTCGTCAATCTGGCTCCACTCCCACACCTGCCGGGCAACACCATGTAACGTGCCTTTCTTCGCGTCGATACTGAGCTCGAGGGAAGTATTCTTGTCCCGCAAATCTTCGATTTCCTGCTCTATCTTCTCTTTTTCACGCTTGTACTCTGCAAATCCGGATTGCTCTTCCCGCATTTTCATGGTTTCAAGTTGGTCCTTCTTTTCCTCCAGTTCCTCTTCCAAGAACTCGATCTCTCCCTCCAGTGTCCTTTGCCGGCTCTCCAATTCCTCCAGCTCTTCCTGCCTCTTCTCTCGCTCAATTACTTCGCCTTCCTCGTCAACCTCGGACACCGTTTCGTAACGGTCGTCTGGAACATCCTTTCCGCAGAGCGGGCAGTCGCCGTGGTCGTTGAAACGTTGCTGCTGCTCCGGGTCAACATCGCGGGTGCAGACCGGACACCGGTTCGGCAGCGAGATCAGCTGCTGAATTTCCTGTAAAGCAGGGGCAATTTCGTCGGTTGCGGTCTCATCCTTCAACTTAGATATCTCCTGTTTCACACTTCGGAACTCGTCCTCCTTCTCCTGGAGACGAGACTGAATATCCGATATCTCATCCTTCAAATCGATTTTCTCGGAGAGAGCCGAGTCTGCCTCGCTCTTATCAAGAAGCCGGTCAAGTTCCTCCCGTCTTTCTACCTTCTCAGAAAGCTGGTCTTCTACCTGTTCCTGCTCCTGCCGCAGTTCCTGGATTTCATCATTGATCCGTTTAGCCCGCTGCTTGTACTCCAGCAACCGAGTCTTCGCTTCCTGTTCCTCGTCCTCCAATTTGCACTCCTCAAGCTCACTGCGTATCGCTCTATCCACCTTGGTGAGCTTGATACCGAACAGCAGATCGATCAGATCCGTGGCCTCGTCCCAACCATAGAAGCTGCGGAGGTCACCGGAGATAATGCTGAACAAGGAGAATATGTTGAACCGGCCGAAACCCTGCTCATACAGCGGTGTGATGCCGATTAGGTCGTCGACTTCTGACTGGGTGCGTTGCTCCGCCTCGCTGTGTTCACTGTCCTCCGGATTTTCGATGACATTGGGCTTATTGTGGCCTTCATAGCTCTGTTTCCGCTCCATCTCCCGGTGGACTATGTAGTTGCGGCGCCCCTTCCGCCAGTACCCGTCGGTTTTCAGCTTCTTGTAGTTCCGGTTAATCGGTTTCGTGATCAATGGATCGTCATTGTCTCTGCCGAAAAGGTTGAACCGGGTGGCCTCAATGAAGCTGCTCTTCCCTTTCGAGTTTCGTCCGTGAATGATGGTAGCCCGGTCAGGAATGGAAACGTCCAACTCATCAATGACTTTGAACCCCTCAATATTCATCCGGGTCAGGGAGACCAGTTCGTCGTCAAACTCGAGGTCCCCGTACTTGGCGTCCAATAGATCGGTGAACTCGTCTATGTATTCGTCGTCTATTCCTTCGTTTTCCTGTATTGACTGGCGGACTTCTTCCTTAATTCTGGGTTCAGACATGGCCTATCTCTCCTCCAGCAGAAATCGTGATCCAAGGCTCAGAATCATACTTTACACGTCTACCTCTTAGCAGCAGGTCCCGGTCTTCTGCTTTCTTGACCGGGTCTAAGTCCATGATATATTCGTGGAGTTCTTCCACGGTCATGTGACCGAACTGAAGGACGACGTGGTCGATTGCCTCCTCCCAGTCCGACAAGACCTCTGTCTCCATCGCTTCAAGTTGGGAAGCGAAACGGTCCATCACCACTTCACCCGACCGTCCCAGCGTGATCCGGTACCGGCATTTTTCCTCGTTTATCTCGGGTGTCTCTACCTTCGCCATCACCTCTTCATCAATTAGGTTGGAGGCGTAGAGCCGCCGCTTATCCTCTTCCAGTGCCTTGGCGAAAGGCCCAGAGCTCCGCATCCGGTATGTGTAGCGAAATCCGGTTCTCTCCAACTTGCCGTGGTCGTATGGGGCGGTGTCACGATCCAGCTGGTTTTGGTCTGCGAGTTCCTGGTTGACCAGATACACTAGTTTCTGGAACTTGTACCGGCTGTCAATCCCCTGAGAAAGTGTTTCTGGGTTTTCCGAGCAGGAGTGAACTAGTTTAAGCAGCATTGTGAGATCAAGAATTTCGTTAACCGAGTACCGGATCTCATTCCAGCTCTGGTAGACCTCGTCGAAAGGGATCTCTCCAGAACTGAAATCCTGAACGATGTCTTCCCCGATGCCGGCCTCTTCCAAGTACCTGAGCACCTCATCGTGGGTGAAGACATCCTGTTGTAGATGCTGTAAATACTGCTCGTCATAACGGGTGTATGTCGTTTCCTGACTAGAGGAGACCCTTTGAGCCGTATCGATGAACTCCTGACGCCCCGAACGCGAGAGATCCAACCACTGAGACACTCTGAGCAAGGCTTTCTCGTGGCGAGCCATGTTAATTTTCCACCCTATGGTACGCGCCTTGGCACCAGCTGAGAACCCATGTGCGAGCGGCTCGACCACTACACTCTGGGCAGATGGTCCGGAAGTAGTCCTTGGCTTCGTCCATAATGTCCTGCTTCGATGACGCCCTCTCAATCGGGCGCTGGATCTGGTTCAACTTTAGACCTGGATTCGGGTGGTCTGAATCGTCTATAATGGCTACAACCCGGGACGCTTTAGGAATTGTTGTCCCATTGAGATAGTCTTCCATCTTCGTCCCAATGATGAGATCGCAGTGCACCAGAATCAAGCTATTAGGGATAATCTCCTTGTCCCTCTCGATATTGGTCTCGGGTATCCTCTGAGTGTCCGCAGAGAGATCGTTATCAACGTGCCTCCCATTTCCGTTCAGATGTTCACAGTCTATGACCTCTGCCATGACATCGCCGATTGGCTCTCCAAAACAGGTGTCTGAATCCGTCAAGAAGGGCTCTATTGAATCCGCAGACAGCGTCGGGATGAGTCGTTAGAACGTTGGAAGTGAAGCGGGAGAG
>NZ_BAAABL010000087.1:0-56986 GCF_039520965.1 Halarchaeum salinum | reverse complement strand
GCTTCGTGGATCGACGAGTATCTTGGCGGATACCTCCAGAAGTTACGCTAGGTACTATGCCGTCTCGTTGCATAGGCAGAACGGCTTTACCGTTCTGGCGATGGCCGAGCTTTTGCCAGCGACCGAAGGGGGCGCAGCAAAAGGTCGTTGTTTAGAAGTCACCGAGGCTCGACTGCCCGCCCTCCGCGCCGACGATCGTCGCGGCCTTCTCGATGGTGTTCTCGAACGTCGACTCCTGCGAGCGGTCGTAGAGCGTCGCTGCGGGATGGACACAGATCAGGACGTCGAGGCGCGTCTCGCCGACATCGATGGTCTCGATCGTGCCGGCCTCGTTCGTGACGGCGACGGAGCGTTCGAGGAGGTGTTGGGCGGGTACTTTCCCGAGCGCGACGACCACGTCGGGGGCGATGGCTTCGAGTTCGGCGTCGAGGTAGGGCCGGCAGTTCGCGAGCTCTTCGTTGCTGGGATCGCGGTTCTCGGGCGGACGACAGCGCACGCAGTTGGTGATCCGGACGTCGGAGCGTCGGAGGCCGTGCGTGTCGAGGGCGTCATCGAGGACGTCGCCGCTGCGGCCGACGAAGGGCTCGCCCTGCTCGTCCTCATTCGCGCCGGGGCCCTCGCCGACGAAGACGATGTCGGCGTCATCGGGGCCAACGCCGTTCACGATGCGGCTACGGGACTCGACGAGGTCGGCGCACTTCTCGCACGCCTCGACGCGGAGGCCGTCCATGCCCGCGGAGTCGCTCATACTCGCGGATAGATCGGGAGCGCGTTAAGCCTCCGGGTTCCGCCGGTAGCGGTCGGCGGCGCGCGCGGCCTCACGGGCGACGCGGAGGGGTTCGGGCCGCCCACCCTCGGGGGTGAACGCCCGGACGACGCGTGCAGGGTCGTCACAGCCGACGCTGCGCACGTAGACGGTGTCGTCGTCGACATCGACGGCGCGGCGCTCGGGAAGCGCGCGATAGGCCGCGAGACGGGCGGTGGCCGCATCGCCGTCGAAGGCCTCGCGGATGGCGTCCTCGAGGCCGCCGCTCGCTTCGAAGGAGACGGCGAGCACCGGACGGTCAGTCGCGTCGTGGAGCTGATCGAGGTCGAGAACGTTGTACCACGCGAGCGCGACGCCGGCGACGAGGACGTAGCGGACGTCGGGCCGGTCGAGGGCGTCCCAGCAGTCGATCGCGGTCTCGGTGGCGTCAGTCCCACCAATGGTACACGCGGAGAATCGGAAATCATCAACGACACGGTCTGCGCGGACGACGGCACCCGCGAGCGTGCTCCGGCCGGCCTCGCCGACGTAGGATTCGGCGAGGCCGAGCGCGCGGGCACCCGTCTTCACCTATTCGCCCTTGATATCCTGCAGTTTGTCGAGCAGTTCGTCGTTGCTGGCGTCGATCTCGTACTCGACTTCCCCCTCGTGGGCGTTCTCCTCGGTCTCGACGCCCTCGCCGTCGGCATCGTCCGAATCGAGTTGCTGTCGCTCCTGCTCGGACTCATCGTAGCTTCCAAATCCCATATACGTATATACTTGACTCGGACACTAAAAGGAACCGGATATTTAAAACCCAGGCGTTTAGGGGTGTACATGCGCGTCGAAAACGTGACCGCGGCGGCGGAATCGTTCACCTGCAACGCCTATCTCGCGCTCGGCGACCGGAACGTCCTCGTCGACGCGGGCGCGATGGACGGCGTCGCGGACGTCGTCGCCGACCACACCGATACCCTCGACGCGGTCGTGCTCACCCACCAGCACGGTGATCACGTCGAGCGACTCGACGAGGTGGTCGAGGCCTTCGACCCGGCGGTGTACGCCTACGCCGAGCACGACCTGCGGACGGACGCGCTCGCCGACGGCGACGAGATGAAGATCGGCGACGAGGCCTTCGAGGCGGTGTACACGCCCGGCCACGCCGACGACCACCTCGCGTTCGTCTCGGGAACGACGCTGTTCTCCGGCGACGTCGTCGTCCACGACGACGGCGCGTTCGACGGTGGGAGCTTCGGCCGGACGGACATGCCCGGACAGAGCAGAGAGGCGCTCATCGAGAGCATCGAACGCCTGCTCGAACGCACGCCGCGCGGCGTCGAACACATGTACGCCGGCCACGGCGGGACGTACCACGGCGACGTGCTGGACGTCGTCGAGACGGCGCTCGAACGCGCCGAGAAACGCGAGCCGAAATATCCCGACGAGTAGCACACCCGTTTTCCGCCGTCTCGCGTCGCTTCAGAGCGGTTCCGCCGGCTGTTCGAATGCAAAGAGATAAGATTAGACGTGTCTAAATAATTAGCAGCCGATGTCGAAACTGCTGGGGCGGCTCCGCGAGCTCGCGACCTACATGGGGCCGGGCTTTCTCATCTCGGTGGCCTACATGGATCCGGGGAACTGGGCGACGAACATCTCCGGCGGCGCGAAGTTCGGTACCGCGCTCCTCTGGATCATCGTCCTCGCCTCCATCATGGCGATGGGCATCCAGATCGTCGCCGCGAAACTCGGCATCGCGACCGGGAAGGGCATCGCGCAGCTCTGTCGCGAACGCCTCCCGCGGCCGGTCGTCCTCGTCCTCTGGGCGGCCGCCGAGCTCGCCATGATCGCGACCGATATGGCCGAAATCATCGGGGCCGCCATCGGCTTCAGCCTCATCTTCGGTCTCCCGCTCTGGGCGGGCGCGGTCCTCGCCGGGATTTCCAGTTTCGCGCTCCTCGGCGTCCGCTCCGCCTATCAGCGTGGTTTTCGCGCCATCGAGTTCACCATCATGGCGCTCGTCGGCGTCATCGCGCTCGCCTTCCTCTTCGAGATCGCCCTCGCGAAGCCGAGCGCGGCGCAGGTCAGCGCCGGCCTCGTCCCGTCGATACCGAACGCGGACGCGCTCTACGTCGGCATCGGCATCCTCGGTGCGACCGTGATGCCCCACTCCATCTATCTCCACCCCTACCTCGTGCAGGACCGGCGTAAACGCCTCGTCGCCGAATCCGGCGACACGGAGGACGTCCACCGGCGTCATCTCCGCTTCGAGAGCATCGACACCGTCGTCGCGCTCTTCGGGGCGATGTTCGTCAACGCCGCGATGCTCGTCGTCGCCGCCGCCGCGCTCACCGGCACCGGCATCGAGACGCTCAACGAAGCGTACGTCACGCTCACCGGCGTCTTCGGCGCGAACGCCAGCCTCGCGTTCGGCATCGCACTCATCGCCGCCGGCCTCTCCTCCTCGCTCGTCGCGACCATGGCCGGCCAGACCGTCATGGACGGCTTCCTCGACTGGAACGTCTCCGTCTGGGTGCGCCGCTCCGTCACCCTCGTCCCCAGCATCGCCGTCGTCGTCGCCGGCTTCGAACCCACGAGCGTCCTCGTCGCCAGCCAGGTCGCGCTCTCCTTCGAACTCCCCTTCGTCCTCATCCCCCTCCTCTACTTCACGCGCGAGGAGGGCCTCATGAACTCGTTCGTCAACCGCACCAGCACCAGCAGCGTCCTCGGGGTCATCGTCACCGTCATCATCGCGCTCAACGGCTGGCTCCTCTACACGACTGTCGTCGGGTGACGCACCGCTCGCGTGGGCAATTCTAAACCCTTAACCGCCTCCGCACCGACTCACCGGATATGTCCGAGCAAACCATCGAGGACCGACTCCTCGGGAAGCAGATCTGTATGCGCTGTAACGCGCGCAACGCGAAGGAAGCGACGCAGTGCCGCAAGTGCGGCTACGGCAAGCTCCGCCCGAAGGCCCGCGAACGCCGCGCGACGTAGAACGACCGCTTCCGACGGGCCACTCCGCGCGCCCTGGCAAACCGCTCGGCGGAAAGCCTGCGGTCCTCCGTTCGGTTGCTCCATTCCTCCCCGAGCCGCTCGCTTCGCGGACGCCGTACACGAAGCCGACAGACTACGCGTCAAGGTACTCCTGTTGCACCACGACCTTTTGCTGCGCTCACTACGTTCGCTGGCAAAAGCTCGGGCAAAAGCCCGTCGCACCTCCTGCGGAGGTGCTCGGGCCTCGCGCTAACGCGCGAGTGGTCCGCGGTCTACTCCGCTTCGCCCGCGTCGAGGTACTCCTGTTGCACCGCGACGACCTCCGTCGAGTCCGCACAGTCCGCGTACCGGCGTAAGGGCTCCTCGTTCAGTTCGAGGAAGGTGTGGCCCCATGTGAACTTGCTCAACACGCGTTCTGCGTGCTCGCGCTCGCCGAGGATGCAGAGCGCGCCCGCGAATGCCTCCGCGGTGTTGAGCTGGAAGGGCTTGCCGTAGTTGACGGGGTTCGCGGCGACGAGGAACGGGAGCGCACGGTGTGCGCCCGCCATCTCGAACATCGCGCGTTCCGCCGTCTCCCACGAACAGTCGAGCGCGACGAGCGTCGAGTGGTCGGCGTCGGCGGGCGAGAGCGCCGTATCCGCGTGGGGGTTGAGAACGAGCCCGTACGGCGTCGCGCGGTTCGTGCGATGTAGCTCGACCATGTCGAAGCGCGCGAGCTTACGGGCCGTACACTTCTCGGGGTCGTCGTCGCCCTCGTAGCGGACGTGGAGGTCCACTACGCGTCGTCGCCCTCGCCGGCACCGAGCGCGCTCTCCCCGACCTTCTCGTGGCCCTCGATGACTGCCTGGCCGTTCATGTAGGGCTGGAGAGCGTCGGGGACGTCGACGGTGCCGTCCTCGTTCTGATAGTATTCGAGGACGGCGACGACGACGCGCGGGACGGCGAGCCCGGAGCCGTTCAGCGTGTGGAGGTAGTCGGCGGACTCGTGGGGTTCGGGCCGGTACCGGATGCCGGCGCGCCGGGCCTGGAAGGCCTCGAAGTTGGAGATGGAGGAGACTTCGAGCCAGCGTCCGCCCTCCGCGGGACCCTCGTCCATGTCGTCGCCGGGAGCCCACACTTCGAGGTCGTACTTCTTCGCCTGCGTGAAGCCCAGGTCGCCCGTACACATCTCGAGGATGCGGTAGGGGAGTTCGAGCCGTCGGAGGACCTCCTCCGCTTCGTCAACGAGGCCCTCGAAGCGCTCGTCGCTCTCCTCGGGGCGGACGAAGTTCACCATCTCGACCTTGTTGAACTGGTGAACGCGGACGATCCCCCGGGTTTCGGTGCCGTGTTCGCCCGCCTCGCGGCGGAAATTCGGCGAGTAGGCCTGGTGTTTGAGTGGGAGGTCGTCGCCGAGCAGGATCTCGTCGCGGTACATGTTGGTGACCGGCACCTCGGCGGTCGGGAGGAGCCAGAGGTCGTCGTCGTCATAGTCGGCCTCGTTGACGTCGCCGACGCGGTAGGCGTCCTCGACGAACTTGGGGAACTGACCGGTCCCTTCCATCGACGCCGAGTTGACGGGGATCGGCGGGAAGACGTCGACGTACTCCTGCTCGCGGTGAACGTCGAGCATGAACTGGACGAGGGCGTGTTCGAGGCGCGCACCCGCGCCCTTCGCGAAGTAGAAGCCGCCGCCGGAGACCTTCGCGCCACGCTCGAAGTCGAGGATATCGAGCTCCTCGCCGAGGTCGTAGTGGGGCGTCACCTCGTCGGGGAGCTCGCGCAGGTCGTCGAACCCCTCGCGGCGGCGCTCGACGTTCTCGGACTCGTCGGCCCCGACGGGCACGTCGTCCTGCGGGATCTGCGGGAGCGTCAGCAGGCGGCGTTCGAGCTCGGTTTCGAGCTCGTCCGCGCGTTCCTCGACGTCCTCCAGCTCGTCCTTGAGTGACTGGGAGCGCTCGATGGCCTCCTGGGCCGCCTCCTCGTCGCCCTCCTGTTTCAGCTGGCCGATCTTCGAGGACACCTCGTTGCGCTCGTGACGGAGGTCGTCGCCCTCCCGCTTCAGTTCACGCCACGCTTCGTCGATCTCGAGGATCCGATCCAGGTCGGCGTCGACGTCCTTCTTCGCGAGGGCGTCGCGCACGACGTCCGGGTTCTCCCGAACGAACTGCCGGCTGAGCATACGTACGTGTTCCCGTCGGCGGGCAAAACGGTGACGGGATCCGTCTCGCGCTCACGACAGTTCCGGGGCGGCGAGGCGACGGCGACGCAGCGGCGACGCGGCGGCGGTTTTTTCGCGTTCCCGACCGCACGCCGAGGTATGCAACCAGCCGATACGTCGCCCGGTGACGTCGCGCGCGTCGACGCCTGTACGGACGTCCACTACGTCGACACGGGAATGTACGACACGCCCGGCTACGGCGCGGTGTACGTCCTCAACGGCGACCGGCCCGCGGTGCTCGACACCGGCATCGGCACGCACCACGACCGCGTGCTCGACGCACTCGACGAGGTGGGGGTCGCACGCGACGACCTCGCCGCGATCGTCTGCTCGCACGTCCATCTCGATCACGCGGGCGGCGCGGGCTTCCTCGCCGACGCCTGCCCGAACGCGGACGTCTACGTCCACGAGATCGGCGCGTCCCACCTCGCCGATCCGTCGGACCTCGTCGCGGGGACAAAGCGCGCCGTCGGCGACCAGTGGCGCTACTACGTCGAGCCCGAACCCGTCCCCGAGGCCCGGATTGTCGAAGTCACGGACGGCGACGTGATCGACCTCGGCGACCGGACGCTCACCGTTCATCACGCGCCTGGCCACGCGCCCCACCAAGTCGTCCTCGCGGACGACCGCGACGGCTTCGTCCACACGGCGGACGCCGCGGGGATCTGGGTGCCTGCGCTCGGCGAGGTCCACGAGACGAGCCCGCCGCCGAACTTCGACCTGGAGCAGTGTCTCGCGGACATCGAGACGATCCGCGAGTGCGACCCGAACGTCCTCCTGTACCCGCACTTCGGGCCCGTCGCGGACGACGTCGACGGCGTCCTTGCCGAGTACGCGGACACCCTCACCGAGTGGGTGGCGCGCGTCCGCGAGAAGCACGCCGAACTCGACGACGACGAAGATGTCGAGCGCTACTTCGCCGAGCGGACGGAGCTCGACGAGGTCTGGCCGGCGCACAAGGCGGGAGAGGAGGTCGCGATGAACGTCCGCGGGGTTCTCGTCGCGTTCGACCGAGGGCTAGCGTAGTCGATGGTGGACGATTGAGGAGATCGGCCCCGCGACCACCGCAACTTATTGCATATCCCCCAAAATATCCGATCGGTAGCCGTGTCTGGATCGTCACTCATCTCACTGGTCGCGTTGATCCTCGTGTTGGGCGTCCTCGCCCAGCTCGTAGCCGCGCGGCTCCGCGTACCGAGCGTGTTGTTCCTCATCCTCGCGGGCGTCGTCGTCGGGCCGGTGTTGGGCGTCATCGGACGCGATACGTTCGGGGGCGCGCTCTCCGGCATCGTCGGGGTGAGCGTCGCCATCATCGTCTTCGAGGGGGCGTTCCACCTGAAACTAGAGAAGCTCCGGGAGGCCCCCCGGGAGAGCTTACGCCTCGTGACGCTCGGGGCGGCCGTGGCGTTGCTCGGGACAGCGATCCTCGTTCGGGTCCTGCTTGGGCAGCCGTGGGACGTCGCGTTCCTCATCGGTGCGCTCCTCGTCGCCACGGGACCGACGGTCATCACGCCGATTCTCGAAGTCGTCCCCGTTCGCGACCGGGTCGGCGCGTCGCTGGAGACGGAGGGCGTCGTAAACGACGTCACCGCGGCCGTCCTCGCGGTTGTCGCCTTCGAGGTCGTCACCGCCGAAGCCGCGACGACGAGTCAGGTCGTCACCGCGTTCTCCGCGCGCATCGGCGTCGGCGTCGTCGCCGGTCTCGTCGTCGCCGGCGTCGCGTGGGCGCTCCTCCGACGGGTCGACCTCTCGCCGGGCAACGCCGTGCAGAACGCCCGGCTCGTCACGCTCGCGAGCGCGCTGGCCGCCTACGGGCTCGCCGAACTCAGCGGGCTCGGCGAAGCCGGCCTCCCGGCGGTCGCGACCGCGGGCATCATCCTCGGGAACGCGGACCTGCCCTACGAGGAGGAGATCGAGACGTTCAAAGGGGACATCACGCTCGTCGTCCTCTCCTTCGTCTTCATCGCGCTCGCGTCGCTGCTCTCACTCAGCGACCTCCTCCGGTTCGGGCTCGCGGGCATCGCGGTCGCCGCCGGGGCGGCCCTCGTTATCCGCCCGCTCGCCGTCTTCGTCTCCACGTTCGGCGATCGCTTCACGATGGCCGAGCGGACCTTCATCAGCTTCGTCGGGCCGCGCGGGATCATCCCCGCGTCCGTCGCGACGCTGTTCGCGGTGCAGTTGCGCTCCGCCGGAATGGAGGGCGCGGCGAACGCGCTCGTCAGTGTCGTCTTCCTCACCATCCTCCTCACGGTCGTATTCGAGGGCGGCCTCGCGAGGCATATCGCGGAATACCTCGACGTCATACCCATGCGTGTCATCATCGTCGGCGGCGGCACCGTCGGTCGCGCGCTCGCGGAGCGCCTCGAAGACCGCGGTGAGAACGTCGTCATCGTCGAAATGGACGAACCGACTATCGAACTCACGCGCGAACGCGGCTTCACCGTCCACGCCGGCGACGGGACGGACATGGACGTGTTGCGCGCCGCGGGCATCGAGAACGCCAAAATCGTCGTCACCGCGACCGGCGACGACGACGCGAATCTCCTCGTCAGCCAACTCGTCGACTCGAAGTTCGACCCCGAGACCATCATCGCGCGCGTCAACAACCCGGACAACGTCGATGCGTTCAGCGAGCTCGGCGTTCGCGCCGTCTCCTCGTCGCTCGCGACCGCGTGGAGCATCGACAACCTCATCGAGCGCCCCGCGCTCTCGAACTGGATGACCGAGATCGGCCGCTCGGGCGACGTCCAAGAGATCGAGGTCACGGCGGACGACCTCGTCGGACGCACCATCGGCGAACTCGACGAGGCGCTCCCGAACGGCTGCATCATCGCGCTCGTCGGCCGCGACGGCGAGAACTCCGTGCCGAGCGAGGACTTCACGCTCCAGGCCGGCGACCACCTCACGTTCCTCGGACGCAAGGACGCGGTCCGCGAGGCCATCGACCGCTGTGACCCCTCCTCGGCCGTCGGCAGGGAGTGAGCGACGAGCGACGGAACCGCCGTCCACCGCGATCCCGGCCGTGAGCGACCCGACGCTCCGTCTCGCGACGCCCGACGACGCGGCGGCGGTCCGACGGATCTACGCGCCGTACGTCGAGGAAACGCCGATCACGTTCGAGACGTCGCCGCCGACGGTTGCGGCATGTCGCGAGCGGATCGAGGGGACGCTCTCCGACTACCCGTGGCTGGTCTGCGAGCTCGACGGCGATGTCGTCGGCTACGCGAGCGCCGGGCCGATCCGCGAGTACGACGCCTTCGAGTGGGCCGTCGAGAGCTCCGTCTACGTCGCCGAGTCGGCACAAGGGCGCGGGCTCGGAAGCGCGCTCTACGCGGCGCTCCTCGCGCTCCTCGAGCGACAGGGGTACGTCGTCGTCTACGCGGTCGTGACGCTCCCGAATCCCGCGAGCACCGCGCTCCACGAGTCGTTCGGCTTCGCGCACGAGGGGACGTTCGCGGGGATGGGGTACAAGAACGGAGCGTGGCACGACGTGGGCTGGTGGTCGCTCGTGCTCGACGAGCGCCCCGTCGACCCGGAGCCGCCGCGGTCGCTCACGGACCTCCGGAGCCGCGCGGCGTGGAACGATGCCCTCGCGTCGCTCGTCCCGGGCGACGGCTGAAGCGGGTCGGCGAACCGCAGGAGGTCGAAAACCGTTTAGGAGCGACGGACGAGTGAACGGGCATGGACCCGCGTCTCCGCCGGTTCAGCCGCCCGCTCCCCGTCCTCCTCGCAGTCAGCGCGCTCGCGCTCGCCGCTCGTCTCGTCGCGCTCGGCGCGCGGGTCGCCCACCAGGACGAGGGGCGCGTCGCCGATTGGATTCTCCACTACATGACGGTCGGACAGTGGCAGTACCGCCCGATCATCCACGGCCCCTTCCTCCCCCACGTCAACGGCGTCGTCTTCTCGTGGTTCGGAGCCACGGATTTCACGATGCGCCTAGTCGTCGCCGTCGGCGGCGGCCTACTTCCGCTCGCGGCCTACCTCTATCGTGACCGCCTACGTGACGACGAAGTGATCGCCTTCGGTCTGCTGCTCGCGGCGAGCCCCGCGCTCCTCTACTACTCGCGCTTCATGCGCAACGACCTGCTCGTCGCCGCCTGCATGATGGCGGCGCTCGGCTGCTGGTCGCGGGCACACGCGACCCGTCGAGTCCGCTACGTCATCGCGGGGACGCTCCCGTTCGCCCTCGCGTTCACGATGAAGGAGAACGCCCTGCTCTACCCGGTCGCGTGGCTCGGCGCGGGCGTCCTCGTCATCGACAGACACCTGCTCGCCGCCGCGCTGAGCGACCGGGGCTTCGTCGCGAGCGTCGCCGGGACGGTTGAGCGATGGGGTCGGGCCGTCGAGGCGCGCACCGCCGGCGCGTTCCTCCTCTCGCTCGCCGCAGCCCTTCTCTGCTTCCTCGTAGTCGTCGTCGCGTTCTACGCACCGATCCCGGAGGTGTACGGGGTCTTCGGGAGCCCCGGTTCGTTCGTCCACGTCATCGAAACCGCAACGGTCGATACGTGGCACGCGTTCGTCGACACCTGGGCGCACACGGGGATGAGCAGCCACTCCACGGTCGACTTCCTCGGCCGCCTCCTGAAGATCCTCGGGCTCACCGCGACCGTCACCTGCACGTTCGCGCTCGTCGGCTTCGTCCGGGAGCGCTACGGGCGCGGCGGGACACGGAACCTCGTCGAGTTCTGCTTCTACTGGGGCGCGGCGAGCATCTTCGGTTATGCGGTCGTGACGGACATCCTCGCGGGGTGGCTCGCGACGCACGTCGTCGCGCCGCTCGCGCTCCCTGCCGCGGTCGGCCTCGCGTGGGTGTACCGCGTCGGCAAGCGCGGGTACGCGTCGGGCGACCGGATCGCGTTCCGCCTCGCCGCTGCGGTCCTACTGGTGAGCGCGGCCGGCGTCGGCGGCACCGCGGTGTACACGAGCTACGCCGCCCCGCAGGACGGCGAAACGAACCCACTCGTCCAGTACGCCCAGCCGGCCGGCCAGATGAAGCCCACGCTGGCCGAGATCGAGACGGTCGCCGAGACGAACGACGGGATCGACGTGATGTTCTACGGCGAGGAGTTCTACAACGCGAACGACCTAGAGGAGCCACCGACGCTCAACATCGGCAGCGGAGGGTATCAGGGGTGGTTCGCCCGCCTCCCGCTTCCGTGGTACTTCGATCGGTACGGCGCGCGCGTCGGGAGCACGACCGAGCAGGACGTCCTCGCCGATCGCCAGCCGCCGGTCGTGATCGCCCTCGAAGGGACGGCCGACGACGTCCGGGCGAGCATCGACACGAGCGCGTACACCGAGCGGACGTACCAAGGGTATCAGTCCGGGCGGCCGCTCGTCTTCTTCGTCCGCGACGACGCAAGCGCAGGAGAGGTGAACGCCACGTCGATGGCCGGCGCGGCGAACGTGGGATCGACGACGAACGCGAGCACCGCGTCAGCGTGACACGCGCCTGTCGATCGTCCGACGGTCTTATGCGGAGGGGGCGTCAAATTCAGGGGTAATGACCGACCGGGCGCTCGACGTCGTGGAATTCCTCCTGACCGCACGCGTCTACGAGCGCGACACCGATCTCGACGAGAACGATCTCCCACCGGCCGTCCGGAGCGCGCTCTGGGACGGCGACGGCGTCCCGCGACCCCCGCAGGCGACCGGGTCGGCCGTCGCCGACGCGACCGGCATCGACGATCCGTGGGACGAGGTAGCGAGCCTGATGTTCACCGAACAGGACTCGTTCTCGGGGCGCATCCGCCTCGTGGACGACGAGATGGCGAAGGAGTGGTACGCGAACCGCGCCGACACCCCGCGGATCCAGGCGAACCCCGCGCTCGCCGCCGCCTACGAGGACGAGTTCGACGACGTCGACCACGCAGCCGCACGCGAGGCCAACCGCCCCATGCAGGCCGACCCGCAGTGGATCGACGGTCTCCTCGAGGACATGTTCGACGAGGACGACGAGGAGATGCTCGACCTCGTCGAGGTGCAGGCCCCCGCGGAGATCGAGACGACCCTGGACGACCTCGTCCTGACCGACGAGCAGCAGACCGAGACGGAGAAGGTCTCGAAGGCCATCGAACACCGCGACTACCTCGCGCAGGTGGGGCTGGTGGAGGTGGGTAAACTCCTCTTCGTCGGGCCGCCGGGCACCGGGAAGACCTCGACGGCGCGCGGGCTCGCCCACCGCCTCGACCTGCCGTTCGTCGAGGTGAAGCTGTCGATGATCACGAGTCAGTATCTCGGCGAGACGGCGAAGAACGTCGAGAAGGTCTTCGAGGTGGCCAAACGCCTCGCTCCATGCGTGCTGTTCATCGACGAGTTCGACTTCGTGGCGAAGACCCGGACCTCAGATGAGCACGCGGCGATCAAGCGCGCCGTCAACACCCTGCTGAAGGCCATCGACGAGATGAGCCTCGTAAAGGACGACGTGCTCCTCGTCGGCGCGACGAACCACCCGGACGAGCTCGACGCCGCGGTGTGGCGGCGCTTCGACGAGATCCTCAGCTTCCCGAAGCCGACGGAGCCGATGCGTGCGGACATCCTGCGGATCGTCACGCGCGGGATCGACATCGAGGACTTCGACCCCGAGGCGATCGCCGCGAACACGCAGGGGTTGACGGGGAGCGACCTCCGGCTCGTCCTCCGCGAGGCCGTGTTGGACGCGCTCGTCGAGGATCGCACCACGCTCTCACAGGCCGACCTCCTCGCCGCCGTCGAATCCTTCGAGGAGCGCGATCACCTGCGGAACCTCGACAGCCTGGAGGAGGCTGTCGAGACGGACGACGGCACGCACGGCCACGAGCACGACCACGAACACGCATCGGCGGACGCGGACGACTAGGGATGCGCGTGACGCTGCTCGGCACCGGCGACACCGCGGGCACGCCGCGGCCGGGATGCGACTGCGACACCTGCCTCGCGGCGCGCGAGCGCGGCGTCGAGCGCACCCGCTCGTCCGTCCACGTCGTCAACGAATCGACGGGCGAGGCCCTCCTGATCGACACGAGCCCGGATTTCCGCCAGCAGTTCCTCACGCGCGACGTCGCGCTCCCCGACGCCGCCGTCATCACGCACATCCATTTCGACCATCTGGACGGGTTGGGCAACGTCTACCGACTGCTCGATCATCTCCCGGTCTCCGCCGCGGACGAGACCGACCCGCAAACCGACGAGAGCGTCGCCGAGACGATCGCCCGGAAGTACGACTACCTCGACACCGTGAGCGTCCAGTCGCGGACGCCCCACGAGTCATTCCGCGTCTGTGGCTTCGACGTCACGCTCGTCCCCGTCGATCACCCGCCACTTCTCACATACGGCCTCGTCGTCGAGGAGCCCGAGACGGGCGCGAAACTCGCGCTCTCCGGGGACACGAGCTACCAAGTGCCCGCGGCGTCGCGGGACGCCCTGCGGGACGCCGACCTCCTCCTCGCGGACGGTATCGTCCCCGCGAGCCTCTGCGACTACCACCCGCTCGGCGGGCGCGACGAGGATTCCTCGGGCGTCCCGCGAACGTTCGGGACGAAGCACATGACGAAGGAAGGTGCGATGGCGCTCGCGGACGACCTGAACGCCGACGAACTGCGCGTGGTGCATGTCGCTCACCGCTATCCGCCGGAAGAGGCGTTCGAGGAGCCGCTGGCGGTGGACGGGGAGACGTTCTCACTCTGAGGCGTGCGCGACGCCAGCGGCGAAGCCGAACCACGCTAGCGCGAGGCCGAGGAGCGCGGGAGCGTACGCGAAGCCGTCGCCGACGCCGAACGCGATCGCGAACGCGCCGAGCGTCGAGACGCCCGTGAAGGCCGCCGTAACGCCACTCCCGCGGTCGTAGAGCACCGGCGTCGGGTTCGCGGCGATGAGCGTGCCCGCGGCGACGGCCGTAACGAAGAGCCCACCGAGGAGCACTGGTTCGTGTGTGTCGGTCGCACCGAGGCCGGCCGCGACGAGGCCGATCACGATACCGAGGAGGACGTGGCGCGTGCGGGGCATACCAGTCCGTCGAGCCGAACGGGGTTAGTCGTTCGTCCACTGGTCGAGACCGACCTGTGTGCGCGCGCTCGCCGCGTCCGGGTCCCACGCCTGCCGCGTGGCGCGCTCGGCGTCGAGGTCGACGTCCGGCGGGTCGGCCGCGTCGTAGCCCGGACAGTCCGGCCCGCACTCGCCGGCGGCGTCGACGAGGCGGTCCTTGTAGGCACAGTCGGGGAGTGTCGTCACGCCCGCCTCGGTCCCGCTCTCGGCGTTCACGCACGCCGGGAGGCCGTAGGTTCGCCATCCCTTACCATAGGCGCGTTCGGCGACGCGGCGGCGCTGGGTGGCCTTCTCGTCCGGAGTGACCGGGGTGACGTCGCGCCGGCCGGGGTGGGTATCGCCGGGTTCGATCCCCCACCCGGACGCGTCGAGACGCGTCGGCTCGCGAACGACCTCGATCGGCTCCGCGGCATCGAAATCGACGCGCCAGACGCCGACGGCCGGGGGAAGGCGATTGAGGTGCGCGCGCGTCACGTACGACTCCGTGGCGAGGATCGCGTAGTCGAGGACACAGAGCGAGACGTCGTGACGGAGTTGCGCTGTGAGGTCACCGGGCGTCCCGAGATCCGGTTTGTTCTCGATGCCGACGATGTCGCCGACCCAGTCCGGGTAGCGCGCAGTCTGGCGGACGACCGCGTGGCCGTCCCGCCGCTCGGTTTCGAGGAAGCCCGCCATCTCGCCGCGCTCGGCAAGGTCGCGGGCGCGGGCAGGCGGGCCGTCGAAGGCGTCGACGACGCGCCGCCACCGGCCGGCACCAATGTCCGCCTCGACGACGGCGGCAGGAATCGCGTCGGGAGTGAGTCGCGTTCGGGCGTCGAAATCGGGACCGCGGGTGAGACAGACGATGTCAACGATGCGTCCGCCGGCGGCGCGGACGCTCGTCCCGAGTTGGCGCGCCACCACGGGGTACGCCCGTTCGAGGTGGGCGCAGAGCCGGAGTTCGAACGCGAACTCGCGCATACGGGCGTCGAGGGGGCGCGTGCGGTTAAACGCCGCGTCGGATGCGCGGCGGCTCGGGCGGCGAGCGCGCGCTCGTGGGGGTCTCGTCGGACGGGGATGCCGAGCGCACCGACGGGGCGAGCGCGGCGATGCCGACGAACGCCTGCATCGGTGTGTTTCGGCCGATACGGGCGACGAGGCGGATCCTACGGACGTCCTTGCGGCGCGCGACGAGCCGCGGTCGTGTGAGGCGGCGACACGGCCTGAGAACCGTCGCGACGGCGGCGAATCGGGGGCTTTATCATTTCCGCAGGGCGAAGTACCCGCAAGATTACTGCATGGCAGGAACTCATCGCCAACCGGAGGTGAACATCGGTCTGGTCGGACACGTCGACCACGGGAAAACGACGCTCGTACGTGCGCTATCCGGTGAATGGACCGATCAGCACTCCGAGGAGATGAAGCGCGGCATCTCCATCCGGCTGGGTTACGCGGACGCGACCTTCCGGCGCTGTCCCGAGGAGGAGGCCCCCGAGTGTTACACAGTCGAGGATCATTGCGACGAACACGACGTCGACACGGAGGTCGCCCGGACGGTGTCGTTCGTCGACGCGCCCGGCCACGAGACGCTGATGGCCACGATGCTCTCCGGGGCGTCACTGATGGACGGCGCGGTGCTCGTCGTCGGCGCGAACGAGGAGGTGCCCCAACCCCAGACCGAGGAGCACCTGATGGCGCTCGACATCATCGGGATCGAGAACGTCGTCATCGCGCAGAACAAGATCGATCTCGTGGACGGCGAGGGGGCCCGCGAGAACTACGAGCAGATCCAGGAGTTCGTCGAGGGCACCGTCGCGGAGGACGCCCCGATCGTCCCGGTCTCGGCCGAACAGGAGATCAACCTGGACGTCCTCATCGAAACGATCGAGGAGGAGATCCCGACGCCGGAGCGCGACCCCGACGCCGACCCGCGGATGTACGTCGCGCGCTCCTTCGACATCAACCGCCCCGGCACGACGTGGGAGGGCCTCACCGGCGGCGTCCTCGGCGGCAGTCTCGTCGCGGGCGAACTCGACGTCGACGACGACCTCGAACTCCGCCCCGGCCGGGAGGTCGAGGAGGGCGGCCAATCCGAATGGCAGTCAATCTCGACGACCGTCCGCTCGCTGCAGGCGGGCGGTGAGGACGTCGACACCGTGACGCCCGGCGGCCTGCTTGGTGTGGGGACCGGCCTCGACCCGAGCATGACGAAGGGTGACGCGCTCGCCGGGCAGGTCGCTGGCCACCCCGAGGCGCTCCCGCCGACGTGGGAGTCCTTCGAGATGGAGGTCGACCTCCTCGAACGCCTCGTCGGCGCGGAGGAGGGCGAGACCATCGACGAGATCAACACCGGGGAACCGCTGATGCTCACCGTCGGGACCGCCACTACCGTCGGCGCGGTCACGTCCGCCCGCGAGGGCGAGTGTGAAGTGAACCTCAAACGCCCGGTCTGTGCCGAGACGGGCGACGTCATCGCCATCAACCGGCGTGTCGGCGCTCGCTGGCGGCTCATCGGTATCGGCCGTCTACAGGGGTAACATGACGGAACGGGTCGCAATCGACGCGAACGCGCTGATGATGCCGGTCGAGGTCGGCGTTCGCGTCTTCGACGAGCTCGATCGGGTCTGTGGCGACTACGACCCGGTCGTACCCGACGTCGTCGCCGACGAGCTCGCGACGCTCGCGGCCGGCAACGGCGAAGCGGCGACCGCGGCGGCGGTCGGCGCGGACCTCGCGACCCGCTGTGACGAACAGGAGACGGACGGACAGTACGCGGACGATGAACTCGTCGCGCTCGCCGATGCGGGCGCGGTCGACGTCGTCTGCACGAACGACGGCCCACTCCGCGAGCGCGTGCTCGCGGCCGGGACCCCGGTGATCCACCTCCGGGGCCGGAACCGACTCACACGCACGCATCCATAGATGTACAAGCGCGCACGCCTGAAGGACACGGTAGAAGTACCCCCGGAGCACCTGGCGGACGTCTCGCCGGACCTGGTGAAACGCTTACTCCAGGACAAGCTCGAGGGGCGCATGGACGAGGATCTCGGCAGCGTCGTCACGGTGACGGAGGTCCACGAGATCGGCGACGGTGCGGTCCTCCCGAACCGGCCCGGGGTGTATTACGAAGCGGAGTTCGACGCCGTCACGTTCGACCCCGAGATGCAGGAGGTCATCGACGGTCAGATCGTCGAGGTCGTGAACTTCGGGGCGTTCGTCGGGATCGGCCCCGTCGACGGCCTGCTGCACGTCAGTCAGATCAGCGACGAATATCTCGCGTACGACGAGCAGAACCAACAGCTCGCCAGTCGCGAGTCGAGCGACATCCTCGGCGTGGACGACGCGGTCCGCGCGCGGATCGTCACAAAGAGCATCGACGAACGCAATCCGCGCGAGTCGAAGATCGGCCTCACCGCCAAACAGCCCGGCCTCGGCAAGCACGAGTGGCTCCGCAAGGCCGACGAGAACCCGGAGGCCGAGTAGATGGCGTCGAACCGCCTCGCCTGCCACGACTGCCACCGGATCGTCGAGCCCGACGAGGACGTCTGTCCTTACTGCGGGTCGAACGACCTCACGGAGGACTGGGCGGGATACGTCGTCATCACGCATCCGGAGTCCTCCGAAATCGCGGAGAAGATGGAGGTCACCGAGGCGGGCGAATACGCGTTGAAGGTCCGCTGAGGCGACGATGGAGACCGTCGCGACGCTCCCGAAGAGCGCGCGCGCGTCGTTCAAGGAGCCGCTCGGCCCCGTGTTCACCGACGCACACGAACTCCTCGATGGCGCGGGCGAGCCGATCGTCGCGGTCGGCGACGTCGTGAGCGCGCACCTCGGACGGGCGGGCGTCACGCCGCACGTCACGGTCGTCGACGGGAAGACCGAGCGCGAGACGGTCGCCGACGCGGTGCTCGCGGACATCCCCGAGACGCCACGAACCGTCACAGTCGCCTCGGAGCCGGGGACGCTCTCCGCCGAGTTAGTGGCAGCGCTCCGCGATGCGATCGACGCCGAGGGCCCGACGCGGATCGAGGTCAAGGGCGAGGAGGATCTCGCGACGGTCCCGGCGGTCCTCCTCGCGCCCGCGGATGCGACGGTCGTCTACGGCCAGCCCGGTGAGGGGATGGTGCGCGCGAACGTCACCGCGGGCCTCCGCGAGCGGGTGCGGGAGTTGGCGGCGGAGTTGGAGACGACCGAAGAGTTCTGGCGGCTCGTCGAGCGGTAGTCATCCGCAACTCGGCTCTACTCCCGGGACTCGAAGTCGTGGAGCCACGCGATCGTGACGACGACGAGCCCGAAGAGCATCGCGAGGAAGCCGATGACGTAGAACGTCCCCGGACGACCCGTCGTGAGGAAGCCACCGACGAGGATCACGCCGAGGCCGAGACGCTGGAGCGATGCCGTACTCATCGAACCACCGTGGAGGGCATACGAACCGGGACGGGCGACGGCGCGAAAAGCGTTCGGTGGTGGACGCGGAGGCAGAAGTGGATGCGGTGCGGAACCGAGGATGGCGGGGCAGTGCGGAGGCGGCGAAGCGGTGCGGAGGCGGCGGGGCGGGGCGGGGCGGGGCGGGGCGGGGCGGACCACTCCGTACCCGCTCGCGGCGACGCCGCGAGGCCCCGAACCCCACCGTAGGTGGGGTGACGGGGCTTTTGGTCGAGCTTTTGCCAGCGCAGAGCGCGCCGCCGGCGCGCTCAAGCGCGGCAAAAGGTCGTTCGTAATGCTTTTACTCGGTTCGGCACCTTAGTGAATGACAACTGACCATGGAAATCGAAATCCTGAGCGAGGAGGGCAACCCGCTCCTCCACAGAGACGAGGTCCAGTTCGAGATCACACACGATGAGGCGACGCCGTCGCGCCTCTCCGTCCGCGACTCGCTCGCGGCGACGCTGGATAAGAACAGCGACGAGGTCGTCGTCCGCAGCCTCGACACGAAGTTCGGGATGCGTAAGACCGTGGGCTACGCGAAGGTCTACGAGTCCCCGGACGCCGCGATCGACGTCGAGCAGAGCCACATGCTCGAGCGGAACAAGATCGAGGCCGACGCGGCCGAGGAAGCGGAGGCTGAGGAATAATGTCCCGCGCCGACTACTACGACGACGAGGGCGAGGCGCAGAAGAACCAGTGTCCGCGCTGCGGCGACACCTTCCTCGCGGAGCACTCGGACCGCGAGCACTGCGGGAAGTGCGGGTACACCGAGTGGAAGTAACGCGCTAACGTCTTTTCATGCGCGTCGTCGGGATCGAAGGGACGGCGTGGTGTGCGAGCGCCGCGGTGTTCGACACGGAGCGCGATCGCGTCCGTATCGAGTCGGACGCGTACGAACCGGAGAGCGGCGGCATTCATCCGCGGGAGGCGGCCGAGCACATGCGCGAGGCGATCCCGGCGGTGATCGAGGCGACCCTGGCGAACGCCGAAGGGCCGATCGACGCGGTAGCGTTCGCACGCGGACCGGGCATCGGGCCGTGTCTCCGGATCGTCGGATCGGCGGCGCGTGCGCTCGCACAGGGTCTCGACGTACCGCTCGTGGGCGTGAACCACATGGTCGCGCACTTGGAAATAGGGCGACACCGCTCGGGGTTCGACTCGCCGGTGTGTCTGAACGCCTCGGGCGCGAACGCGCACGTACTGGGGTATCACAACGGCCGCTATCGCGTGCTCGGCGAGACGATGGACACGGGCGTCGGCAACGCCCTCGATAAGTTCACACGCCACGTCGGCTGGTCGCATCCGGGCGGCCCGAAGGTCGAAGAACACGCGAAACGGGGGGACTACGTCGAGTTCCCGTACGTCGTGAAGGGCATGGACTTCTCCTTCTCGGGGATCATGAGCGCCGCGAAGGACGCCTACGACGACGGGACGCCGGTCGAGGACGTCTGTTGTGGCTTACAGGAGACGGTGTTCGGGATGCTCACCGAGGTCGCCGAGCGCGCGCTCTCGTTGACGGGGCGCGACGAGCTCGTGTTGGGTGGTGGGGTCGGGCAGAACGCACGCCTCCGTGAGATGCTGGCGTCGATGTGCGAGCAGCGCGACGCCGACTTCTACGCGCCGGAACCGCGTTTCCTGCGGGATAACGCCGGGATGATCGCGGTGCTCGGCGCGAAGATGTACCGGGCGGGCGATACGCTCGCCATCGCGGAGTCGGCGGTCAACCCGGACTACCGGCCGGACGAAGTGCCGGTGACGTGGCGCGGCGACGCGGAGGACGTGTTACTCGGCGGCTCGGACGGCACCGACCTGCGCGGTGCGGAAGCGATCGTCGAGGGCGAGGGCGCGACGGTGACGAAGACCCGCCGACCGAAGGGGTATCGCCACGACGCGCTCGACGCGCGTCTCCGCCGGGAGCGGACGACGCAGGAAGCGCGCCTGCTCTCGGAGGCACGGCGCGTCGGCGTACCGACGCCGGTCGTGTACGACGTGGACGTCCCGGAGAGCACACTGACGCTGGAGCGCGTCGGCGACGCCGATCTGCGCGACGCGCTGACCGAGGCGCGCGTGGCGGCCGTCGCCGAACATCTCGCGGCGATCCATGGCGCAGGGTTCGTCCACGGGGACCCGACGACGCGGAACGCCCGCGTTTCGCGAAGCGGGGCGGAGAGCGACGGCACGGCGGCCGGGGGTCGTACGGCGGAAAGCGATCGCGTCCACCTCATCGACTTCGGCCTCGGCTACTACACGGACGACGTCGAGGATTACGCGATGGACCTCCGGGTCTTCGAGGGGTCGATCCGTGGGACAGCGAGCGACCCCGAACCCTTCGTCGCGGCGATCGAAGCGGCCTATCGGGCGGTTGGCGATCCCGACGTCGTCGCGCGACTGCGCGAGATCGAAGAGCGCGGACGCTACCAATAACATCCTCCTCGCCGTAAACGGCGGGACTCTCTCCTCGATTCAGGTAGGAAAGCGGAAAGTTTCTTCCCACCGCCCGTCGTATCCCGGGATATGCCCGAGAAGCCCACGTCCGGCGAGCTGTTCGGCGTCCCGTACAACTTCGAGCGCCCGTCGCTCTCGAACATGCTGAAGGCGTACTGGCAGCCCGGCGAGGGGATGCTCGTCGAGAAGCCGTTCGGCGTCGGCTACACGCTGAACCTCGCGAACTGGCGTTCGTGGATCGTCCTCGGCGTCGCCGGCGTCCTCCTCTGGCAGCAACAGAAGGGCGAGGGCGAGAGCGAGGACGGCGCGGTCGACGAGGCCGTCGAAGTCGTCGTCGACGAGTAGCGACCTCACCGTTCGCTTTTCGAACGTCCTTTGAGCGCCGCGGTGTAGATACGCGCATGAGCCTGCTGTTCGTGACGACGAACGCCGGGAAGGTGCGTGAAGCGCGCGACTACTTGGACGCCGACGTCGAGCAGTTCGACTACGACTACGCGGAGATCCAGAGCGATGAGCTCGCCGAGATTGCGGCGCGTGGCGCGCGCGAGTCCTTCGAGGCCGCGGGCGGCGACGAGCCAGTCATCGTCGACGACTCGGGGCTGTTCGTCGGCGGCCTTGAGGGGTTCCCGGGGCCGTACTCCTCGTACGTCGAGGACACGCTCGGAATCGAGCGCGTGTGGAAACTCGCCGAAGATCTCGACGACCGGGCAGCCGCGTTCCGCTCGGTGGTGGCGTACGCGGACGGCGAGACGGTCGAGACGTTCACGGGCGAGGTGCCCGGGCGGATCGTCGCACCGCGCGGGACGGGTGGCTTCGGCTTCGACCCGATCTTCGAGCACGACGGGGAGACGTTCGCGGAGATGGACACAGCGGCGAAGAATGCGGTCTCGCATCGCGGGCGCGCGCTCGCGTCGCTCGCGGACTGGCTGGCGGAACGCGAGTAGGGACCGACAGCCAGTCAGGCGCGCGGGTCGTGATCCGGGCCGGGGTAGTCGCCCCCGACGATCTCGGGGTGGAGGCGCTCGGGGTCGAAGAGGCGCGCGAACCCATCCGGCGGCGTGAAACTCGTCGTGACGTATTGCTTCACGGTGGCGTTCGTCTTCGCGCTCCGCAGCGACTCATCGAGTGTAAGAACGTGTGCGGCATCGCCGTGGGCGGCCGACGCGAGCGCCGGATGATCGCCCACGGGATGCTCAACGAGCGTCGCCATCGTCTCGACCGTCTCACGCCAGTCGGCGGCGAGGTCGACGTCGGCGAGCGCCGCGATGGTGGCTTCGGCGTCGTCGAGCAGCGGCTCGCTCGCGACGAGCGTGACCCACGAGTGGGCACGAACGACGTCGAGGGCGTCGCGGGCACTGCCACCGACGAGGAGGTCCGCGGCGAGGACGTCGGCATCGGCGACGACACGCGAGACGTCGGGGGCGTTCGGTTCGCGTCCGCCGTCAGTGACCGGCGACCCGTCGCGGTCGCATGGGCCGGTCGCCTCGCGCGGGTCAGTCATCAGCACTCCGGTGCTCGGCGAGCGCGTCGCGGATGTCGTCGATCGCGACGTCGTAGTCGGCGGCGCGGTCGAACAGCGCGTCCCAGCGTTCCATGCGCGGGGCGAGGGGCGGCGCGCTGATAAACTCATCCGCCGCCGTCGCGCTCCCCGTCGTTCGGGAGTGCGTGCCAGCGTTCGGGTGGGACGCCAACAGTCGTCTCGGTGGCAGGTTGCGTCTGCGTGTACGCGACGAGCGATGCGTCACCGACGGCGAGGGTAACCCGGTATGCGGCCGGTTCGCGGACGGTTCGGATGAGGCGCGCGGGGACGCTGTCGGGTGTGTCAGCCCCGACGTGGACGTGCTCGGGCCGCACGGCGAGCGTAGAAGCGGGGGCGTCGAGGGACGCGGGGAGATCGCGTCCGTCGACGACGCTCGCACCGGTAAACTCGGCGACGAAGCGGGTCGCGGGGCGCTCGAAGACCTCGTCGGTGGGGCCGACCTGTGCGACGCGACCGTCCCGGAGGACGGCAATCCGGTCGGCGACGGCGCGCGCGGTCGTCCGGTCGTGGGTGACGTACACCGCGGTTTCGTCGGCGAGCACGTCGACGAGGTCGGCGCGGAGACGCTCGCGCGTCGGCGCGTCGAGTGCGGAGAGCGGTTCGTCGAGGAGGAAGGCGTCCGGGCGGACGGCGAGCGCGCGAGCGAGCGCGACGCGTTGGGCTTCCCCGCCCGAGAGCGTCTCGGGGGAGCGCTCGGCGAGATCCGCGACACCGAGGCGCGCGAGGAGGGCGTCGGGGTCGCGTGCGTCGTCGTGATACTTCGTCCCGAAGGCGACGTTCTCGCGGACAGAGAGGTGAGAGAAGAGCGCGTACTGCTGGAAGACGAAGCCGAACCCGCGATCCTCGGGCGGCGAATCGTCGAGCGCGCGGCCCTCAAGCGTCACCGTCCCGTCGTAGTCGTGGAACCCCGCGAGGAGTCGGAGGAGCAGCGTCTTACCGCTCCCGGAGGGGCCGAGCAGACAGAGCGTCTCGCCGTCGTCAACGGAGAGGTCGGCGGCGACGTCGAACGTCGTCGCGTCGTCACGGAAGTCGGCGCTGACGTCGAAGCGAAGCATCAGGTCCACCTCCCGGTTTCGCGGGTGAGCGTGCGGACGACGAGGAAGACGGCGACACAGACGGCCAGGAGGCAGACGGCGACGGCGACGGCGGCGTCGAAGTTCACGTCGAGTTCGCGGACGACGAAGACGGAGCCGAACATCGCCTGCACGCGCTCGCCAGCGGGCGGGTAGAAGACGGAGACGTTGTAGGCGACGACGGCGACCGCGCCGTACTCGGAGACGGCACGCGCCCACGAGAGGACGGCCCCGGAGAGGACGCCGCGAACGGCGAGCGGCGCGGTGACGCGCCGAAAGGTCTCGAAGCGCGACGCGCCGAGCGAGCGGGCGGCGCGTTCGGCGTCCCGATCGACCGCCTCGAACCCCTCGCGCGCGCCGTTGACGGCGTAGGGCGCGCTGACGAACGTGAGCGCGAGGACGAGGCCCGGGACGGCACCAAGCACGGGGAGCGTCGGGAACGCGCCACTTTCGCCGAACGCGAGAAGGACGGCGAGGCCGGCGACGCTGTGCGGGACGACGAGCGGGAGATCGATGAGCGCCTCGACGACCGGCCCGCCAGGAAAGTCGCGGCGCAACAGGAGCGCGAGCGGAACGCCGAGGAGGCAGGCGAGAAGGGTCGCGAGCAGGGGGCCATAGAGGGAGACGTAGAGCGTCCGACGGACGTCCGGGCGGGCGAGCGCTGCGAGCACCGCGCCCGGCGACGTGAAGCTGACGAGCGTGACGAGCGGGTAGACGAGCGCGACGAGGAGCGCGCCGCCGAGGATCGCGGCGGCGATACCGAAGGTGCCGCGATCGGCGAGCGCGCCGAGACACGCGGCGCTCGCGACGGCGAACGCGACGTACCAAGTAGGGCGGCCAAGCGCGCTCGCGACGAGGAACGCCGTGAGCTGGACGGCCGCGACGGCGAGCACGAGCGCGCGGGGAGAAATCGACGTCACCCGATCACGGTCGACGAGCACGGCTCAGAGGGAGAGCGGGCCGAGCGAGGACTGTGCCTCGGCTGCTGCCATCACGGGCTCGGGCACGGCATCGGCGTGGGCCGCCGGAACGGCGGCGGTATCGAGGGCCGCAAAGCCGTCCGCGTCGAGCGTCGCCGCGCCGTCGCTGAGCATGTACGCGATCCACGACGCGCCCGCGTCGGGGTGTGCAGCGGTGCTCGGGACCGTGACGCCGTAGGCGATGGGCGCGCCGGTGTAGGTCGTCCCGCCGGCCTCGACCGTGACCTCCGCGTAGTGGTCCGCGTACGCGCTCGTCGATCCGGAGAGATCGACGGCCGTCTGGAGATCGACCGTCTCGACATCGTGGGTCGCGCCGAAGGAGCGATACGACCACGCGTAGTCGAGTTTGCCGGCCTGAAGCTGGCCGATGAGATCGACCTCATCGCTCGCGGGGATCGTGGCGTTTTCCGTCAGCGCCGACGCAGTGGCCTCGTCGTAGAGCGCTTCGCCCTCGAAGGGGATCGCACCGAGATCCATCGACATGATGGCGCGATAGCCGTTCGGATCGACCGCGGGATCGGAGTGACCGACGGCCACGTCGTCGCGCGCGAGGATGTCCCACCACGTTTCGGGACCGAACTCCTCGCTGTACGCCGATTTCTCGGTGTACGCGACGGTCATCGCGTTCGTCGCGAACACCGCGTACCAATCGCCGTAGTCGGGGAGGAGGCCGTCGCGGAGGAGCCGGAAGTCCGCGACTGCGAGGACGTCCGCGGCGCGGTGTGGCGGCTGCGTGACCTTTTTCGTCGAACGCACCGACCCCGCGGACTCCTGTGCCACCGTGACGTTGTGACTCGCGGTGTATCCGGCCTCGAGGTCGGCGAACGCCGCCGTGAGGCTCCCGGCGTGGAAGACCGTGAGCGCGTCGGCGGCCGTTCGTGTCCCCGTGGCATCGCCCCCCACGTCGGCCGTGCCCGCGCCCACACAGCCCGCGACCCCCGCGACGCTTCCCGCTCCGAGCGCCGCCAGGACGTCCCGGCGCGAGCGTTGTTTCGACATGGGAATAACGGGTGGTCGAATCGACATAACGGTTTTGCTCGGCCGACGAGTACGACGCGTATGGACGCCGACGCCGGCTTCGACGCCAGTCTTCGCGCCGACGACGTGGCGTTCGGAGCGCGTGATGCCGCTCTCCTCCGCGCAATCGACGCCGCGGGATCGCTGAACGCCGCAAGCGACCGACTCGGGCGCTCCTACTCGCGCGCCCACGAGCGCCTCGACGTGCTGGAGGACGCCTTCGGCCCGCTCGTCGAACGGACGCGCGGCGGCCCCAGCGGCGGCGGCACGACGCTCACGGACGGCGGCCGCGCGCTCGTCGCGCGCTTCGAGCGCCTCCGCGCCGGCTACACCGCCATCGCGGAAACGACCGTCGCCGTTCTCGACGGCACCGTGACGGAGCGAACGGGCGAGCTCGGCGTCGTCGATACCGACGCGGGGCCGATCCGCGCGCTCGTCCCACCCGAGACCGACCGCGTCGCCGTGAGTGTCCGCGCCGACGCCGTCACGCTCCACGATCCTGACGAGACGCCGGCCGCCGACGCCACGAGCGCGCGCAATCGCTTCGAGGGCGTCGTCACACGCGTCGAACGCGGTGACGCCGTCGCCCGCGTCGGTGTGGACATCGGTGCAGGGAAAACACTGGACGCGTTGCTCACGGCGGACAGCGTCGATCGACTCGGCATCGGGGAGGGAGCGTCGGTGGTCGCGTCGTTCAAAGCCACTGCGACGCGCGCGACGCCGCGGGAGGCGTGAACGACGGAATACGGAGTAGCAAAACGGAGGAAGCCTAGGCCGGGATTTGAACCCGGGGTCTCGTCCTTACCAAGGACGCGCTTTACCGAGGAGGCCTTCGGCCCTGAAAGCGGCTACCTTTGCCGCAAACGCCCACTTTGCGTGCTTCTTATCTATCCATTAGCAACCCTACTTATAAAATAATTGGGTATTCGGCCCCGTATGCCGTCTGTGGACACCGGAAATCGACAAACGTGTTCGGGTGAGTGTTGCCCTACTCGACACACCATAATTGTGAGGGGTGTTGTGTGGTTCATATGTGTGGCCCCACTTCATCGAGGGGAGTACCCCCGTTCGTTTCAGAAATACTGGGGTGAACCAGCTGGAAAGGAGAGCGTGTATATGTATCAGCGTCTGATTTTTGTACACCCCTGTTCAAGCAACATCACGGCGATGGTGTTGGAATCATACTACCGTTTGGAGGCGTGGGCCGAAGACCTCCCACGACTGAAATTCGCCATCGCAGTGGGTATTGCGAGCTTCATCGGTGTATTTGCTGCGAGTCTGTTTTTCCAAGGAGTGAACACTGTCCACGCAGTGATGATGGGAGTTACGACGGTGGTCGTCTACTATGCGTTTGACCCACGATAGACTCTCCCGCTGTACGTACCGAAGGTACTCGCCACATCGATGGCGGTTCGTCGTTTAGTCGTCGTCAGCGGTGTATGCGCCGCCCCGACGCTTGATACGTGCGACGATGAGCCGTCGGTCGTCCTGCCGGAAGCTCACTGAGAGCCGGAACTCCCCGACGCGTATCTTCTTGTACGGGCTGTTCTGGAGCGGCTCACCGTAGTCCGGCGGGTCGCGCCACGGCGAGGAAACGATTTCATCGAGCTTGTCGAGTATCCGGTCTTGGTCGGCGGGGGACAGCCCGTCGAGGTCGTCTTCAGCCGTCGAGGATAGTTCCCACGTCCACCCGTCGTCACTCATCGCTCGTGCCGAACCGCTCGCGGGCTTCCTCCGCGCTCGTCGTCCGTCCCTCGCGGATGTCCTCCTCGGCTTCGAGCAGGGCGACGAGTTCGTCGCGGTCGAACGTCGGGAACTCGACGGCGTCCCGAAGCGTGTACCGGATGAACTCGCTTCGGCTGTTGAACCCGCGTCCCTGCCACGTATCGTCTATCTGTTCGAGGAAGGACTCGGTGAGTTTGAAATTCACTGTGGCGATATCGTCCCCGCCGTCGCCGTTTGTGGCCGCTTCGGACATATAGACGTAATACGTTAGTCTTACCAATAGTCGTTTCGGCGGAACATCACTCACCGCGTGACCGACGTGGATAGCCGCATCGAGGGGATTTTTCTATCACATTCCTGACTACGGTTCATCGTCCGTCCTGTGAGTGTGGATTAGCGAAATTCGGGGTGTCACTTGGGGGGACGCGCCCCCGGTCGATTTGGGGGCAATCCCGCCGCTGTCTGTGGATTGTTTTGTGTGTCCTGACAATTTAGCGAATCGCAGTACGGCGAGGGATGGCCTGTTTAGCGAGAGAAGTGAATCTTGAACGGGTTTCGTTCAGACGAGTGTAGGCAGAAAAGTGTGCGCACAAGGGGTGTACGCCAGAAAGAGCCTAGGCCGGGATTTGAACCCGGGGTCTCGTCCTTACCAAGGACGCGCTTTACCGCTAAGCTACCCAGGCAGGCACTCTTCCGTAGCCCGGTTTCGACTTTAGGGGTTTCGATCCGCGATCGTCAGTGATCGGTCGCCGAAGGGCGGACCGCGTCGTCACCGTCGGGCGCGGACGGGCCGGCGACGCGCGCCATGACCTCCGCGGGGTGCTCCGGAAGGACGTCCTCGGGCGCGCCGAGCGGGCGTTCGCCCCACGAGTCCGCGAGGCCGACGGCGTACTGCCGGAGGCTGAGCGGGACGTCCGTCGTGGAGGCACTCGCGCCCGCGACGACGGCGAGGTCGAAGACCGACGCTTCGAGCGATCGGGTCGACGACTCGCGACCCGCCTGGACGTCCGTGCGCTCGCGGCCGAACTCCCGCACGGTGCGGACGGCCGCGTCCGCCGCTTCCGTGCGCGCGAGCAGGCGAAAGCCCTTCGCGACGAGCACGTCCGCGGCGAGCACGTCGAGATCCGCGGGCGTGTCCGCATCGTCACCGTCGGCCGTCCACGGGACCGCCGTCACGAGTTCGCGAGTGAGCGCGAGTCCCTCGTAGACGAGCAGGACGCCGGCGGCACGCTCGGCGAGCCCGTCGTCAGTGTGGCCGGACGTCGCGTCGGCGGCGAAGAAGACGAGCGCACCCGGAACGGCCGAGCAGTCCGAAAGGCGCTCGACCATCGCGCGCTGGAGGTCGGACGGTTCGACGTCCCGAACCGCATCGCGTGCGGCGGCCCGGGCCCGGTCGGCCTCTTCCATTACTCCGATGTAGCCCGGCGAACGGCAAAGGCCTTTGGAAAGCACGGACGCACGCCGCACGACCCGTTTTGCACTCAGAAGAGCGCGTCCGGTGCGGGCGGGACGTGGCGCTTATGCTCGCTCGCCGCGTGGAGCTCTCGGACGTGCTCGACGTTCTCGACGGTCGTCTCGGCGATCTCCGCGGTGGCCCCCGGCGGAACCCCGCCGTCGATCGTCAGCGCGATGATCGCGTCCAGGGTGTCGTAATCCATCCCGATCTCCTCCTCGTCCGTCTGACCGGCCCAGAGGCCCGCAGTCGGCGTCTTCTCGACGAGCTCCGTCGCCGCGCCGAGGTCGGCGGCGAGCTGGCGAACCTGCTGTTTATACAGCGTACCGAGCGGGTGACAGTCGACTGCGCCGTCGCCGTACTTCGTGAAGTAGCCGATCGCCGCCTCGGTGCGGTTGCCCGTCCCGATGACGAGCGCCCCCTCGTGGTTAGCGACGAGATAGAGGAGGACTGCCCGCGTTCGCGCACGGGCGTTCCCGACGGCGAGCCGATCACCTTCCACCTCGGGGACGGCGTCGAGGAGTTCGTCCACGATGGGGTTGATCTCGAGGACATCGTACTCGATCCCGAGCGACTCGGCGACGCGCTCGGCGTCGCTCATGTTGTCCGCGTCGCTCACCTCGCCCGGCAGCACGAGGCCGTGGACGTTCTCCGCGCCAAGGGCCTCGACCGCGAGGTACGCCGTCGTCGTCGAGTCCACGCCGCCCGAAAGCCCGATGACCGCGCGCTCGGCGTCGGCGTCCGCCAGTTGCCCCTCGATGAACGTCTCGATGTGGGCGCGCTGTGCGTCGAGTTCCTTCTCCGAGAACCGCAGGTCGAGCGGCTCGATGTCGGACATGTACGCTGCTACACCCGGCGACGACTAAAACCCACTCGCCGACGCGAAACGGTGGACACGCGTCCAGTAGCGAAACGCTACGTTCAAGTGGGAGAACGGATTACGAAAGCGTGCATCGGGCACTGGTGTTGTGCGGAACGGCGTTCCGCGGAGCACGGTGCGCGAGGGAAACGAGTGCACCGGTGGTCTAGTGGTAGGACATGAGCTTCCCAAGCTCATAGCCCGGGTTCAATTCCCGGCCGGTGCATTTCTACTGCGAACGCAGGTGAGCAGTAAAATCGCCCGCCGGGAATTGAGCCAGGCAGTCGCAGCGTTCGAAAATCGCGAGCGGTTTTCGAGCGAACAGAACTCGAAGAGTTCTGTTAACGCCGAGCAGCGCGAGGCGAGACGTCTGCCGCTGTTCGATTCCCGGCCGGTGCATTTCCATCTTTTTCCCGCTCGGGTGCGCTCCGCGCACCCGCTCCCCGCAAAAACACGGTCCGCGCGAGCGGAGCGAGTGCGGGACTAGCGGCCGTAGGTCCCGCGAGGGGAAAACTCCCGCGAGCCGAAGGCTCGCGGTACAGTATCTAGCCGCCCGTGTCGTACTACGACTGCCCTCCTCCTCGTGATTCATCCACTAGATAGACGGGGGAGATGCGACCGCGAAGACCGCCTCAGACCGTGCTCTGGAGGATGCCGCTGGTACGGACGAAGAAGTAGACGACGAAGGCGAGTGCGAGGAGCCACTGACCGAGGCGAACCTCGTCGTAGTCGCCGACGGCGGTCTTGACGATGGGGTAGGAGATGATACCGGCGGCGATGCCGTACGCGATGGAGTAGGTGAAGGGCATCACGAGGATTGTGAGGCCGGCGGGGATCGCGTGCGTGAGGTCGTCCCAGTCGATCGCGGTGACGTTCGAGAGCATGAGGATGGCGACAACGACGAGCGCGATGTGACTCACGTACTGCGGAATAGCGGCGGCGAGGGGGACGACGACGAGGGAGACGAGGAAGAGGAGCGCGACGACGAGCGCGACCATCCCCGTTCGGCCACCCTCCTCGACGCCGGTCGCGGACTCGACGTACGTCGTGACGGTGGAGGTCCCAAGCATGCCACCGACGGTCGTCCCGATCGCGTCCGCCATCAGGGGTTTGTCGGCGTCCGGGAGGTCGCCCTCGTCGTCGAGGAAGCCGCCGGCCTGCCCGACGCCGACGAGCGTGCCCGCGGTGTCGAAGAAGTCGACGAAGAAAAACGTGAAGACGATGAGCGCGAAGCCGAACGCTTCGATGTTCCCGAATCCCTGCGCGAAAGCACCGACGAGTGGGCTAATATCGTACTGGGCCTGTGGGAGGGCGCTGGCGTCGAATCCACCCGGCTGGGCCCACCCCCCAATGAGCGTCGTGGGGGTGACGACGCCGACGAGCGTGAGGACGAGGGCGACGGCGGTCGTGCTGAGAATGCCGATGACGATGGACCCCTTGACGCCGCGGGCGTAGAGCGCGAGCGTGAGGAGGAGACCGAGGACGGCGAGGAGGGCGCGCGGGTCGCTGGCAACGGGGCCGAGCGTGACGAGGGTCGCCCCCGAGTTCACCACGATACCCATCGCCTGAAGGCCGATGATGGCGAGGAAGAGCCCGATACCCGTACCGACCGCGAACTTGACCGGCTCGGGAAAGAGGTTGATGACGTACTCACGGGCACCGACCGCGGTGAGGAGGATGAAGATCACGCCTTCGGTGACGACGGCTGCGAGCGCGGTCTGCCACGAGATGCCGAGGACGTTCGGGTTGACGACGGTGAACGCGAAGAAGGCGTTGAGGCCGAGGCCGGGCGCGAGGCCGAACGGCCGGTTCGCGTAGAACGCCATCACGAGCATGGCGACGGCCGAAGCGACGAGGGTGACGACCGCGATCATCTGGACCGTCTGCGCGTCCGTGTAGCCGGCGATGGCGATACCGGGCTTGGCGAGCGAGCCGTCCGGATTGTGCGTAGCCGCAAGGACGCTCGGATTGACGACGACGATGTACGACATCGCAAGGAACGTCGTGATGCCGCCGATCACCTCCGTTCGTACGTCGGTGTTGTGCTCCTCGAAGCCGAAGTAGTCCGCGAGTGAATCGGTGAACCCCATACGGTACGTCCGTGGATACCCCGTCGTGTGGACTTAACTGTTCCCACCTCGCTTGCACGACACTGTTGGTATCGATCGGTTCACTCGATACGTTCGACACGTTTGTGCTGAAAATACGGGAAGATCAGTCGAGTTCGGCCAACGCGCCGGTCGTGGCGTCGGTGCGGGCCCGAGCGCGCTCGATCCCCTCGTCGCCCGCGGCGATGAGGGCGAAGACGCCCGCGACGTCGGCCTCGGCGGTCGCGACGATGTCGAGGAGGAGCTCTTGGGTCTCGCCCGATCGGATGAGGTCGTCGACGACGAGGACGGTCTCGCCGGCGTCGATCGCAGCAGCAGGAAGGTAGTAGGTGAGTTCGATTCCGGACTGGAGGCGCTTGCGAGCCTCGATGAACTCGTTGACCGCCGTCTCCTTCGATTTCTTCGCGTACGCACAGCGCGCGTCGTAGTACGAGGCGAGCGCGGCGGCGAGCGTGATCCCGTCGGTGGCGGCCGTAAGGACGACGTCCGGCCGCTCGAAGTCGAACGACTCGGCGGCGACGGGCGCGACGAGGTCGAGGAACGCCTGATCGAAGACGACGCCGGAGTTATCGACGTACCCCTCGTCGTCGAGGCGAACCCGCTCCGCGAGTTCGTCGCGGAGGACGCGCTCGCCGATCTCCGAGACGACGGCGTGGGCGCGGTCGGCACTCGGGAGGACGTGGCCGTTCACGTAGCGGTTCAGGTCGCCCGCCGGGAGGTCCGTCTCCTCGGCGAGTTCGTCGTACGTTCGCGTCTCCTTCAGCGTACGCAGGACGGAGACGGCCTGCAGTTGGAGGGCGGCCTTCTCTGCGCGGTTCATACAGCTAGTCATGATTGCAGAGGTATGAATATCTCGAATTAATGTCCCGGGGAAAGGGTCAGTGTTGCGCAAACGTGTAGTGGCGACGTCACGCGATCAGTGTGTACACGAGCGAGGGGGTAGGAAGCGAGTGAGGGCAGGACGATTTCGGTCGCGTGCGCGATCAGTGAGGACCAACCAGCGAGGGGTGGTGAGGGCCGATCGGTGAGGCGAGCCGTCGATCGGGAGCGTGCGGTCACACAGGGCGTGTGAAGTGCTACCGTTCGACGTCGAGGAGGTCGCTCGCGGTGACGAGTGCGTCCATTTCGACGCCGTGCTCCGAGAGGCGTTCCTCGCCGCCCTCCTCGCGATCGACGACGAGGAGCGCGCGGTTCACTTCCGCGCCGGCGTCGCGCAGCGCCTCGACGGCGTCGACGGCCGACTGCCCGGTCGTCGCGATGTCCTCGACGACGACGATCTCCTCGCCCTCGACGAGACGGCCCTCGATCCGGTTCGCGGTGCCGTACTCCTTTGCCTTCTTGCGCGCGATGACGTACGGGACGTCCGCGGTGATCGCCGTCGCGGCGGCGAGCGGGACCCCGCCGAGCGCGACGCCGCCGAGTTTCGCGTCGGCGTCGAGCCGCTCGGCGAACGCCTCCGCGATAAGGCGCAGACAACGGGGGTCGGTCTCGAAGAGGTACTTATCGACGTAGTACTCGGAGGTCCCGCCGTGTGAGAGTTCGAACTCGCCGTACTGGACCGCGTCGGCGTCCTGCAGGGCCGCGATGAGCGCGTCGTCCGTCATTAGCCAAAGAGGGGGTGGGGAGGCCGATAAACGACGCGATTACGCGACGGCTACCACGGCTCGTCCTTCAGCCCGAGGAGGTACGCGATCCCGTTGGTGAGGACGTGGAGGGCGGGCGTGAGGACGAGCACGACGACGACGACGGTAAGTGTGAAGGTATCGCGGAACCAGCCGGGTGCGGCGACGGCCGTGAGCGCGAGAGCGATGACGACGAAGTCGAGCTGGTCGAGGAGGGGGAAGGCGGCACCGCGTTCGCGCCCCGATCGCCGCTTGAGGAAGGAGGCGAGGATGTCGCCGAGCATCGCGCCGAACGGGAGCGTGAGGGCGACGACCAGCGGGAACCGTGGGAGGGCGAGGCCGAGGCCACTCGAGACGGCCGGCGCGACGGCGTTGAGGACGAGCGCGAGCGCCGCGCCGGCGAGCGTCCCGAAGAGGGTGCCGCGCCACGTCTTGCCGTCGCCGAGGAGTCGGTTGCCGTCGCGCCACGTCCGACCGCCGTCGATGGGGCGGCCACCGCCCGCGAGGACGGCCGCGTTGTTCGGGACGTACGCGGGCAGCATCGTCCAGAACGCGACGACGACAGCCTCGACTGCGTGCATGGCTCCTCGGTGCGTCGCCGGGTGCTTAACGCCTTAGATCTCGGCCCGGCCGACGGCGGCGAACGCGGTCGTCGCCACCGCCGACGCTAGAGGTTTATCCCGGTCCTCGCGCATTTCTTCGATAATGAGTTCGTGGAAGCGGGACGCGGCGAGTGGACTCATCGTCATTATCCCGGTCCTCGTCACGCTCTACATCATCTACTGGGTGTTCGGATCACTCGCGAGCGTGGCGCTCGTGGCGACACAGATCAGGAACCCGTACCTCGCAGTACTGTTGACGCTCGTCGTGTTCGTCCTCGTGGTGTTCGCCGTCGGCTATCTGATGCGGACGGCGCTCGGGCGGTTCTTGGAGGATCGCCTCGACGACGTGATCAACAGGCTCCCCGGCCTCCGAATCGTTTACAACGCCTCGAAGATGGCCGTCGAGACGGCGCTGAATGGGACCGAGGAGTTCCAGAAGCCCGTAAAGGTCGAACCGTGGGACGGGATGCGGATGACGGCCTTCCGCACCGGCCAGCGCGCCCCGGACGGCCGCGAGATCGTCTTCATTCCGACGTCACCGAACATCACCTCGGGGTACGTCGTCGAGATCGATCCCGACGACGTCATCGAGACCGGCGAGAGCGCCGAGGACGCGCTCACACGCGTCCTCTCGGCGGGGTTCGGCAGCAGCACGGCCGGGGCGAACGACGTCTCGAAATACCTCGACGAGACGGAGCACGAGAACGGCGAGGAGCGTGACGGCTCGACGGAGAAGCCGGACGGAATGGCGGACGAGCGCGACGACGACGCGATCTGAGCGCGCGCGTGGGGCGAGCGCAGGGCGAAGCGGACTGAACGAGAGGGGACGAAAAGAACGGGACGGGGCGGATCGGACAGCGAGGGGGATTGGTCGATGGCTGTCGGACGAGGTGGGCGGCGGTCGTGGGGGTGCGTGGAGTGTCCCCGTTTTCGGACCGCGCGCCGCCGGCGCGCGGGTCTTTTTGGTCGAGCTTTTTGCTTCGAGTGGTCGCCGAAGGCGACCCGAGAAGGAAAAAGGTCGTTGAGTAGGCTTATCGGTGCGGCACGGAAAGGGTGGGTCGATGGACGCCTGGCTGTGGGTCCTCGCCGCCGTATTGGTCGTGTGGATGGGAGTGGCGTCACTGGACCGGAACGGCCACCTCCCCGAATACGTCGGGGCGATGGGGCCGATGGTGACCGTGCACACGAAACGGGGGCGGGTACTCCTCGATCGGATCGCGACGCCGAAGCGGGCGTGGCGCGCGTGGGGGAACCTCGGGCTCGGCGCGGCGCTGACGGTCGGCGTGGCGATGTTCGCGTTCCTCGTCGTGAGCGCGCTGAACATCGTCCAACACCCGCCGGCGGCGACGTCGCCGGTCTCCCAACCCCGAAACGTCCTCGTCATTCCGGGCGTGAACGACTTCCTGCCGCTCGATGTCGCCCCGGAGATCGTCTTCGGGCTCTTGATCGGGATGCTCGTCCACGAGGGGGGTCACGGGATCCTCTGCCGTGTCGAGGACATCGACGTCGCCTCGATGGGCGTCGTCCTCCTCGCGATCATTCCGATGGGTGCGTTCGTCGAGCCCGACGAGGAGAGTCAGAGCGAGGCCGCACGCGGGTCGAAAGCGCGGATGTTCGCGGCGGGCGTGACGAACAACTTCTTTTTGACGGCGCTGGTCTTCCTCCTCCTGTTCGGGCCGGTCGCAGGTAGCATTTCAATGGCGTCCGGCGCGGCGGTCGGCAGCGCGTTCACAGCGTCGCCCGCCGCACAGGCCGGTGTCGGACAGGGCGATCGCATCGTCACCGTGGGCAACGAGTCGATCGCGAACAACTCCGACTTCGACGCGACGGTCACGTCGTCGACGGTACGACACCTCCAAGTCGGCCTCGCGTCGGGCGAGACGACGACGGTAAACCGTTCGCTCCTCGTGCGGGCAGCCCCGACCGCCGGGCCGTTCGCGACCGTCTCACGCAACGCAACCGTCACCGCGGTGAACGGAACGCCGGTCTACACTCGGGCCGGCTTCGCGACCGCGGTCGCGAACCGATCGATGGCGACGCTGACGGTGCGAAACGGGACGACAGGTGGAACGACGACGGTGACGGGACCGATCGGGGCGCTCGTCGTCGTGCAGCCCGAGGGCCCGACCGCGGCGTCGACCGACCTCCCGACGGGTGAGCCGATCGTGATCACACGCCTCGACGGACGGCGCGTCACGGCGTACGAGGACGTGAGCGCGGCGCTCGCGGATACCGAAGACGGCGACACCGTATCGCTGACCGCGTCCGTGAACGGGGCGTTCGTCGAGCGGACAGTGACGCTCGGAACGAACCCGAACGCGGACGTCGGCTATCTCGGCGTCCTCGGGACGTACGGTACGACCGGCATGTCGTTCACCGACTTCGGCGTCCATCTCTACGACGCGGGGGCGTACCTCGACTACGTGAGCGGCAGCGTGGGCGGTGACGGCCTCTCCGGGTTCATCCGGGCAATCGCGGCGACGCTCATCCTGCCGTTCATCAGCCTCGTCGATCCGACGCTCTCGTTCAACTTCGCCGGCTTCTACGGGTGGAACCTCAACTTCTTCGTCGTCGAGGGGCCGCTCGCGGCGCTCGGTGGGCTGACGTTCCTGCTTGCGAACGTCCTCTTCTGGACCGGGTGGATCAACCTCAACCTCGCGTTCTTCAACTGCATCCCGGCGTTCCCGCTCGACGGCGGACACCTGTTGCGCACGAGCGCGGAGGCCGTGATCGCGCGGCTCCCGATCGACGACAAACGCCGCGCCGTCCGGACGGTGACAACCGGCGTCGGACTCGTGATGGGCGTCAGCCTCCTGTTGCTCGTCTTCGGGCCGCGGCTCCTCGGCTGAGGCCGCGGCGGACTGGAAAGACCCTTGGGCCCGCTGGCCCAACGGACACCTATGGTAGACGCGCCCGAGACGGCGGAGGGATGGTTCTCCCTCCACGACTTCCGGACGATAGATTGGGACGCGTGGCGGGACGCCCCCGAGCGCGAGCGCGAACGCGCCCTCAAGGAAGCCGAGGCGTTCCTCGCGGACCGCGAAGCGCTCGTCAACGCCGAGGAGGGGGATTCCGCCGTGTTCAGCATACTCGGCCACGAGGCCGACCTGCTGTTCCTCCACTTTCGCCCCGAACTCGACGATCTCGACGCCATCGAGCGCTCCTTCGAGTCGACGGCGTTCGCCGAGTACACGGAGCGGACCTACTCCTACGTCTCCGTAACGGAGGTGTCGGGGTACGTCAGCGACGAGTACTTCGAGGACCCGGAGAGCGTCGATCCCGGCATTCGACGCTACATCGAGGGGAAACTCACTCCCGACGTGCCTGACGACGCCTACGTCTGTTTCTACCCGATGAGTAAGCGCCGCGGGCCCGAGCACAACTGGTACGACCTCTCCTACGAGGAGCGCGCCGAGCTCATGAGTGGACACGGGGACATCGGCCGCAACTACGCGGGGAAGATCCGGCAAGTCATCGCCTCCTCGGTCGGCCTCGACGACTGGGAGTGGGGTGTGACGCTCTTCGGCAACGACCCCGTCGATCTGAAGGACATCGTCTACGAGATGCGCTTCGACGAGTCGACGTCGAAGTACGGCGAGTTCGGCTCCTTCTACATCGGCCGACGCTTCCCGCCCAGCGACCTCCCTGCGGTACTGGCCGGCGAGCCAGTGCCGACGTCGGAGCGCGGCGGCGACGAGGGCACACACGGGCACGGGCACAGTGAAGGCGGCCATGGCGATCACGCGAAGGGGAGCGACCACCACGGCCATAGTGATGAAGGCGCGGCCGAGGGCGACGGACACACCGGCGACGAGGGCGACATCCGCGACGAGCTCGACGACCTCGACGTGTACGCCGGCCAGCCGCACGGCGAGGACGTCTACGCGGTCGTCGTCTACTCGGAGGAGGACGTCGTCGACCTCACCGAGGAGGTCGAGGCCCTCACGGAGAGCTTCGATCACTACGACACGCACGTCCGCACGAGCGTCTACGAGGGCGGCAGCGAGCACGCCGTCGTCAGCCTCTGGGACACGCAGTCCGCCGCGGACACCGCCGCCGGCTTTCTCACCGACCTCCCCGGCGTGACGCGGAAGGCCGGCGAGCGGGAGGACGGCTGGGGAACGATGGGGATGTTCTATACCGTCAAGCCCGAATACCGCGAGGAGTTCGTCGAGACCTTCGGCGACGTCGGCGACCTCCTCGCCGACATGGAGGGCCATATCGAGACCGAACTCCTCGCGAACGTCGAGGACGAGAACGACATGTTCATCGCCAGCCAGTGGGAGTCCAAGGAAGACGCCATGGCGTTCTTCCGTTCCGACGCGTTCAGCGACACCGTCAGCTGGGGTCGGGATGTCCTCGACGACACACCGCGCCACGTCTTCCTCGCCTAAGCGATCCGGCCTCACGGCGGGTGGCGAGTAACCGGCAGCGACGAGTAGCTGACGTTCCATCGGACCCCATGCCTTCGCGTGGAAACCGCCCGACTACGCCGCCATCGAGCCGACTTCGTTCACTTTCACTCTGCACCGGGAACGGACGGACCGAGGCGCTCGCCGCGACGAAATCGCTTTCGAGGCTCCTCGCCCTCGATGTACCTGTATGCTCGAACTCTACCAGTCCGAAGGCTGCCCGCACTGCGCGAAGGTGCGCCAGAAGCTCAGCGACATCGGCGCGTCCTACGTCATCCACAATCCGCGCCTCCCCGGCGGCGAGGGCGGCGACGTCACGAACGAGGTCACGCACGACGAGCTCGTCGCCGGCGGCGAGGATCAGGTTCCGTACCTCGTCGACACCGAGCGCGAAGTCACGATGTACGAGAGCGACGACATCGTGGAGTACCTCGACGAACACTACGCCTGAGCGGTTTTCCACCAGGTTTTTCGCGGCGTTTCTCGCAGCCATTCCCGTCGATAGCGGCGCTCAAATGAACTGTTCAAGCTGTCGCGTTCGGCGCGCGACGTCGAAGTGCGCGTCCACGCCGTCGTCCGCATCAAGGCGTTCGAGCGCGCGGAGGACGTCCGCCCCGTGGGTCTCCGCGTACGTCGCGACGGCGTCGAGTTCCGCCCGGTAGAGGACGAGCGAGTCGAGCAGCGCGAGCACACAGGCGAACGCGACGGCCGCCTCGTCGTTCGCCGGAAACGCGTCGCTGACGCGCTCGAATGACGGCGTATCGTCCGGCGGGTCGTCGAGCGGCGTCACGGTGAGACAGTGCGTGCAGAGCGCCGCGCCCGGCCGGTCGTCCGGGAGGTGGGCGCGGAGAGCGGCCGGAATCGAGAACGCGATCGTCGCGGCGTCGCAGCGCGGGCAGGTCATACCCACACTTGCCGCGCGGTCGTGAAAAGGGAGCGGGGGTCAGTCGGCCGTTTCGGCCTCGGCTGCGGCTTCGGCGCGCTCCTCTTCCTCTTCTTTCTTGTCTTTGACCTTCTTCATGCGGAAGATCTCCTCGCGTTCCTGCTCTTCGAGCTTCTGCTCGATGTAGTCCTGGGACTCGTAGAGGTCCGGGAGGACGGTGAACTCGAGGGCGTTGACGCGGCGTTTCGTGCTCTCGATCTCGTCTAAGAGCTTCTTCATCGCCGTCTCGACCTCCGCGGCGAGGACGATGGTTTCGAGGAGGTCCTCGTAGGCCTCCGCGGCCTCGTCGATACGGGAGCTGGTGCCGATGACGCCGTAGCCGCGCTGATCGAGGCTCTTCGAGACGCGCGAGGCCTCGATCTGCGGGACGACGACGCCCATGATGTTGTGGGAGCGCACCGTGATCTCGGGGTGCTCCTGCAGCGCCGCCGCCGCACCGCGGACCGCGACGTCGCCCTCCATGGCGCGTGCCATGTTGATGGTCCGCTGGGCGTCCTCGTAGTCCTGCTCTACGTCCTCGCGGACGTCCTGGGCCTGGTCGAGGATGTCCATGAACTCCATGATGAGGCCGTCACGCTTCTGCTCGAGCGTGTCGTGGCCCCGCTCGGAGAGGTCGATGCGGTCCTCGATCTCCATCAGGTTCTTACGCGTCGGTTTGACGTCCTCGGCCATCGTCGATCAGGCCTCCGCTTCCTCGGTCTCGTCCGCCGCGTCGGCGGACTCCTCGCTCTCATAGTACTCCGCGATGAACTCCTCGTCGATACGTGAGAGCTCGTTCTTCGGGAGGATGGAGAGGATGTCCCAGGCGATGTCGAGGGTGTCCTCGATATCGCGGTTCGTGTGGTAACCCTGATCGACGAACTGCTCCTCGAAGGCCTCGGCGAAGTCGAGGACCTTGTTGTCGCGCTCGTCGAGCGCCTCGCGACCGACGATGTTCACGAGGTCACGCAGGTCCTTCCCCTCCGCGTAGGAGGCGAAGAGCTGGTCGGAGACCCCGCTGTGGTCGGCGCGGGTGACTCCCTCACCGATCCCGTCGTCCATCAGGCGGGAGAGCGACGGGAGCACGTCGATCGGGGGCTCGACGCCCTGGCTGTTCAGCTCGCGGCCGAGCATGATCTGCCCCTCGGTGATGTATCCCGTCAGGTCGGGGATCGGGTGCGTGTCGTCGTCGCCCGGCATCGTGAGGATCGGGATCTGCGTGACGGACCCCTCCTCGCCCTGGAGGCGACCGGCGCGCTCGTAGAGCTGGGCGAGGTCCGTGTACATGTACCCCGGGTAGCCACGACGGCCCGGCACCTCCTCACGGGCCGCGCCGATTTCGCGCAGCGCCTCACAGTAGTTCGTCATGTCCGTGAGGATCGTGAGGACGTGGTACCCCTCCTCGAAGGCGAGGTACTCGGCCGTCGTCAGCGCCATCCGCGGCGTGACCGTCCGCTCGACAGCGGGGTCGTCCGCGAGGTTGAGGAAGACGACGCTGCGTTCGAGCGCGCCCGTGCGCTCGAAGTCGTCCATGAACTCGTTGGCTTCCTCCTGCGTGATACCCATGCCGGCGAAGACGACGGCGAACTCCGTCTCCTCGCCCTCCTCTGCGACGTCCTCGGGGACGCTCGCCTGGCGGGCGATCTGGAGTGCGAGCTCGCTGTGGGGCAGCCCCGATGCGCTGAAGATCGGGAGCTTCTGTCCGCGCACCAGCGTGTTCATGCCGTCGATCGCTGAGATCCCCGTCTGGATGAACTCCTCGGGATACTCGCGGGCGGTCGGGTTGATCGCGGCACCGACGATGCTGCGGCGCTCGTCCGGGACGATCTCCGGGCCGCCGTCGATCGGGTTCCCGGAGCCGTCGAGAACGCGTCCGAGCAGGTCCTCGGTGACGGGGAGCTTGAGCGTCTCGCCCAGGAAGCGGACGGACGCGTCTCGGCCGACGCCCTCCGTCCCCTCGAAGACCTGGATCGCGACGTAGTCCTGTGCAGTTTCGAGGACCTGGCCACGCTTGACTTCGCCGTCCGGCGTCTCGATCTCGACGATCTCGTCGTAGCCGATCGGTTCGTCGGTCTCGACGTACACCAGCGGGCCACTAACCTCGGTGATTGTCTGGTATTCTTTCATTAGTAGAGGGCTTGCAGCTGTTCCGTAATCTCTGCCTCGAGCTCCTCGACGTACTCCTCGTACTCCTCCTGCGTCGCGATCCGGTTGAGCCGGGGCGCGGCGTCGATGGAGGTGATCTCCTCGATGGGCGCACCGGCCTCGAGGGCGGCGAACGCCTCGTCGTTATACGTGTGGATCGCGGTGAGGATCTCGTACGTCTTCTCCGGCGGGGAGAAGGTGTCGACGTCGTGGAAGGCGTCCTGCTGGAGGAAGGCCTCGCGCAGGTAGCGCGCGACGTCGAGCGTCAGGCGCTGGTCGTCCGGGAGCGCGTCACGCCCGACGAGCTGGACGATCTCCTGCAGTTCGTCCTCCTCGTCGAGGACGTCGACCGCCCACTGACGCTCCTCCGGCCAGTCGCCAGCGACGTTGTCTTCGAACCACGGGTCGAGCTGGTCCTTGTACAGCGAGTACGACTCCGTCCAGTCGATCGACGGGAAGTGACGACTCTCGGCGAGGTCGGCGTCGAGCGCCCAGAACGTCTTCACGATACGGAGCGTGTTCTGCGTGACCGGCTCGGAGAAGTCCCCCCCGGGCGGGCTGACCGCGCCCACGACGGAGACGGACCCCTCCTCGCCGCGCAGCGTCTCGAAGCGCCCGGCGCGCTCGTAGAACTGTGCGAGACGCGCGGCGAGATAGGCGGGATACCCGCCCTCGCCGGGCATCTCCTCGAGTCGCGAGGAGATCTCGCGCATCGCCTCGGCCCACCGGGAGGTGGAGTCGGCCATCAGCGCGACGTCGTACCCCATGTCACGGTAGAACTCCGCGATGGTGATGCCCGTGTAGATGCAGGATTCGCGGGCCGCGACCGGCATGTTCGAAGTGTTCGCGATGAGCGTCGTCCGCGCCATCAGCGGATTACCGGACTTTGGGTCCGTGAGGTCGGGGAAGTCCTCGATGACCTCCGTCATCTCGTTCCCGCGCTCGCCACAGCCGATGTAGACGACGATGTCCGCGTCACTCCACTTCGCGAGCTGCTGTTGGGTGACCGTCTTCCCGGAGCCGAACGGCCCGGGGATCGCCGCCGTCCCGCCCTTCGCGATGGGGAAGAGGCCGTCCTGCACGCGCTGGCCCGTGATGAGCGGTTCGGTTGGCGTGAACTTCTCCTGGGAGGGACGGGCCTGGCGAACCGGCCACTCCTGGTGCATCGTCACTTCCTCGTCGTTGTCGAGGACGACGATAGATTCGGTGACGGTGTGCTCGCCGTCGTTGACCTCGACAACCTCGCCGCCCTCGAAATCCGGCGGGACGAGAACCTTGTGCTCGATGCTGACCGTCTCGGGGACGGTCCCGACGACGTCACCAGGTTCGACGGTGTCGCCGACGGAGACGGTCGGGGAGAAGTCCCACGACTCCTCCAAGTCGATCCCGGGCGAGTCGACCCCGCGGTCGAGGAACGCGCCCATCTCGTCTTCGAGGACGTCGAGCGGGCGCTGCACGCCGTCGTAGATGGTGTCGAGGACCCCGGGGCCGAGGTCGACCGTCAGGGGTTCGCCCGTGTTCTCGACCGGTTGGCCCGGCGAGATCCCGGAGGTCTCCTCGTACACCTGGATCGTCGTCGTCTCGCCCTCTATCTCGATGACCTCGCCCATCAGCCCTTCGTCGCCGACGTAGACGACGTCGTTCATCTGGGCGTTGAGGCCCGTGGCGGTCACGACCGGACCGCTCACGCTCGCGATTTCGCCGGTGTCAGTTACGGTGTCTGTCTGGCTCATTCGTTCGCACCTTCGTCTTGGTCCATCAGGTCGATCCCGATGGCCCGCTTTATCTGTTCGCGCATTCCACTACTCCCGCCGGCACCACCACCGATGGTAACGACCGTCGGTTCGACGCTCGTCTCGACGGTCTCCCGGACACCCCGGGAGAGGTAGTCGAGGTCGTCCGCGTGCATCACGATGATGCCGATATCCTCGGTGGCGAAGACGTCCTCGACGGCGTCGTCGAGTCGCTCCGCCTTCTCCTCCTCGGGGACGTTCTGGAACTCGCGGACGCCCGCGAGGCGAAAGCCGGTCGTGAACTCGGCAGTGCCGATGACGGCGATCTCCTGGCTCATAGCATCACCAGTTCCTGTTCGATCTCCTCGCCGCTCAGGCCGACCTCGCGGCCGCGCGCGATGGCGCGGACGTTGTCGACCTCGCGCTCCTTTGCGAGGACGTACGCGAGGACGGGACAGACCGAGAGCGGGAAGACGTGCGAGAGGTGGTCGGCGTACCCCAGTAACGCGGCGTCGAGCGCGTGCTCGAACCCGATGAGGGTGTCCGCCGACTCCAGGCGTTCGAGCGCCGGGCCGAGCTCGTCGCCGTACCGACTCTCGCGCAGGCGGGCGGCGAGCTCGTCGCGGTTCTCGACGAGCGACGCGAGTTCGGCGGCCTCGAAGAGGCGGCCGCCCTCGATGTAGTACTCCGAGGGGTCGATGTCCGCGCCGCTGCGTGCGAGGCGGAACGCGTTGCGGACGTTCCGGAAGTCGACTTCGGCCTGCAGGAACTTCACGAACTCCCGCGTGCCGCTCTCCGTCGCGGCGTTCAGCCCGCGGAGGAGCGTGTCGTAGAACGTCCTGTCGACGGCGTTTTCCAGGGGGACGAGCGCACCCGTCTCCTCGAAGTCGCCGATCGCGTCGGCGAGCGGGTCGCCGAAGACCGTCTCGGCGAGCGCGTCGACGACCGCTTGGACGCTGTCGCACTCCTCGAGCGTCGTGAGAAGCGTGTCGTCGAACTCCCCGGCGCGGATGAAGTCGTCGTCGACGACGCTCGCCTCGGCATCCGAGTAGACGCCGCGGAGCGCTGTCTTCACGTTCCACGCGTCAAACTTCCGAAGGTAGCGCGAGATGAGGTCGTACAGCGTCCCCTGTGACCACTCCAGAAGGTCGTCGAAGTGTCGCGCGAGGTTCCGATTGAGCGCGTGCTCGACGAGGTCGACGCCGGAGTGGCGAGAGCCCAGCGCGTCGATCTCCGGCTCGTACTCGGAATCACCGAGGAACCGGGCGATCTCGCTGGGGCCCATTCGGGTGAGCGTGTCGTACTCGTCGGCGTCGAGCAGGAGCGCCCATCGCGAGCGCACCCGCGCGTTCACGTACGAGTAGTTCGACGCGTCGCGGCTGATGACGTTCATCGGTCGTCGAACAACCGGTCCGAGATCCGCTTCAGTTCGTTCTCCCAGACGTCCGCGAGGACGCTGTCGAACGTGTTCTTCACGCGCACGCGAGACGACTCGCTCTCGACGACGACGCCGCCGAGGCAGTCGTACTCGCCCGCCGTCGTGACGTTCGGGCGCTCGGCGACGAGCTCGTCGATGAGCGTTTCGTCACCGGGCGCGTAGTGGACGGCGAGCTGTTCGTCCTCGTCGAACTCCGCGAGGGAGTCGATGAGGAGCGAGTCAGTCATCGAACGGCGCTTCTCTGCGTCGAGGTCGGTGAGACGCGACTCGACACGGTCACGGACGTCGTCGAGCGCCTCTCGACGGGCGCTCATCCGTTCGTGTTTGGCTTCGAGCTTCGCGCTGGAGAGCTCCTGCTCGCGCAGCTGGTCGATCTCCTGCTCGACCTCGGCTTCGGCGTCGGCGACGATCTCGTCGGCGTCCGCTTCGGCCTCCGCGACGATCTCTTCGGCTCGCTCATCCGCCTGCTGACGGATGGCCTCGGCTCGTTCCTCGGCCTCCGATCGGATTTCCTCCGCGACCGTTTCGAGACTCATCGTGGCTTAGACGATGAAGATGACGACGATTGCGAGGATGACGAGCGTCTCCGGGAGGACCGTGAACAGCAGGCCGATACCGAAGAAGTCGCTGTCCTCCGCGATGGCACCGACGGCGGCGGCACCGATGCCACCCTCCGCGATCCCCGCACCGAGCGCGGCGATACCGACGCCGAGTGCCGCGCCCGCCTTCGCGGGGAACGCGACCGTGGAACCGGCTTCCGCGGTCTGCTGTGCGATCAGTCCGAGCATGTTGATGGCTGCGACGAGGGTTTCGTACATTATTAGTTAATCCTGCGTGGTGTAGGTTCGCTGGTGGCCGAACGGTTCGTATTTCTCCCCACCGCCTTCATAAAACTTCCCAAAGAACTCGACGTATTCCAGACGAACGGCCTGTAGACCGGCGCTGGTGACGCCAAGGGCAAGCACTAAGGCGTGGCCGAGAACGAAGATGATGACGCCGCCGACGACCGCCGCGATGGGGCCGTGGACGAGACCGCCGAACATCAGCTCGGCGCTATGGTGGTGTGTCTGTACCACGTCCCACGTCGTCCCGGTCATGAAGTGGAACTCGCCCTCCTCGGTCTGGTACGCACCGAAGAAGAGCAGGTTGACGACGAACGCCATTCCGCCCTTGGCGAGCATGACCGCGGCGAGCCGCGTGTAGGAGAGGACGTGAGTGAGGGAGTTCAGCGCGCCCTCGACGGCCCCGATGGCACCCTCCGCGTAGATGAGGAGGGCGTAGCCGACGAGACCGACAGCGAGTGCCGCCCAGCCGACGGTCGGCGAAAAGCCGGTGAAGCCAAGCGGCTGGCCGGAGAGCGAGGTGAACAGCAGTTCGGGCTTCGCGGTCTCCATGGCACGGCTGAAGACCCAGACCCACAGCCCGACCATGAGGATGGCCCACGATGCGCCCTCGGTGAGCGCCTCCCACGCGCCGTGGCGGAGGCGCTTGTACGTGTCGATGGCGTACCCGAGGGTGAGGTGGAGCAGCGCCGCGAGCACGGAGACGACGAGCCAGAGGCGCGCCCACTCCGCGTTCGCCGGCATTAGTCCCTTGTGGAGCGGCGGCGAACCGTTCCAGACGTACTCGCTGATCAGGTGGAAGCCGAACACTTCCCCGTAGAAGATCCCGAAAACGATCGTCGCGACTCCAGAGATGACGGCGACGCCACCGAGCGCGGCCAGCGCATCGCTGTCGAGGCGCGTGTACATCAGCCAGCCGGCGACGGCGTACAGCACCCCGTAGCCGACGTCACCGATCATGAAGCCGTAGAAGACCGGGAACGTCAGGAAGAGGATGATCGTCGGGTCGAGATCGAAGTAGTTCGGGCGGTTGATCACCCGCACGAGCATCTCGAAGGGTTCCGCGACCTTTGGGTTGTCCTGCACGACCGGCGGCTGGTCGGCCCGGCCGCCGTCGGCGACGGCTTCCTGTTCGCCGTGGCCGATCGCGTGTTCCGGCGGTTCGTACGCCGCGCGTTCGAGCTCCTCGATTTCGATCCGCTCGCCGAGCGCGTCCTTCAGCGCCGACGCGTAGGACTCGTAATCCTGGGTAGGAATCCACCCCTCCGCGAAGAAGGCGTGTTCAGTCGTCGCGAAGCTGAGCGGCGCTTCGGCCTTCTGGACCTCGATGCTGAGCTTCTCCTCGGCCGCGAGGAGGAATCCGGCGTGTTCGAGACGAAGGCTTCGCAGATCGCTCTCGACGCTCTCCAGGTCGGATTGGAGTTGCTGCTTGCGGTGTTCGAGGCGTTCGAGGTAATCGGTGGGGGACCCCTCCGCTTCGGGCACCTCATAACGTTCGGTTTCGAGCCCGACGAGAGCCTCCGAGAGGGCGTCCTCCGTGGCACCCGATTCGGGGTAGGCGACGGCCGCGAAGACGTCGCCCTCGGTGAACACCTCGTAGGACCGGATCGACCCGGCGTCGGCGAGCGCGTGCCCGACCGCGTCGGAGTCGCCCTCGCCCACGACGACGTCGAGGGTGTCGTACCCCCACAGCAGGTCGAGGTCGATTCCGAGCGTCACGAACGGCTCGGCCGCTGCGATTCGCTCGTCGATGGCTTCGAGGTCGTCCTCGAGGGCCGCGCGCTCGTCGTCGAGTTCGTTGACCTGCTGGCGGACGCCCTCGAACTCGTCTTCGAGTGCTTCGTCCGTGACGATACGGGCAGGGCCGGCGTCGTCCTCGGTGACGTCGAGGATGTTGATCAGCGAGCGGACGGTGACGAGTTTCTCTGAGGCGGCGTCGGCACCCTCAAGCGGTGACCCAGCGTCGAACCCCTCGATCGTGCCGTCATAGTCGGAGAGGTGGAGGACGCGCTGATCGTGCGTCACGTCGATGACGTCCTCGACGACGTTCTTGGTGCCCGTCACGGACACCTTGCTCATCCGCTCAGGTCTGAGCATCTACCGCCTCCTCGAACTGGCCGAGGGCGTATTCGACGGCGTCGGACTGGTTGTCCGCAGCCGTCTCGCGGAGTCGGTTGCGCTCCGTGTGGCCCTCCTCGATGATTCGCTCGCTCTCGGCCTCGATCTCCTCCCGGGCCTCGGCGAGGCGTTCCTCCTTCAGCTCCTTCGCACGTTCTTCGGCCTCTTGACGGATCTCGTCGGCCCGTTGCCGGGCCTCGGCGAGGCGCTCCTCGCGGGCCTGCTCGGCGTCGGCGACGATGTCGTCGGCGTCTTGCTCAGCCTCCTGAATTCGTTCTAGAACCTCTGGCCTCGGCATGGGCTAACGCGTGGGAATTGAACGAACGCGTATAAGGTAGTTGCGAAAGGAACGAGCGTCCGAAAGATGGGAACTTATGTTCCGCGCGATGCTACGAGTTGGGGATGGGAGTCCTCGAAGACAAAGGGCGGGCCCGGCTCTTCTACCGGTACCTCTCGACGGTGTACGATCGCATCAACCCGTTCATCTGGAACGAGGAGATGCGCACACAAGCCCTCGAGATGCTCGCGCTCGACGCCGACGACCATGTGCTCGACGTCGGCTGTGGCACCGGCTTCGGAACCGAGGGGCTCCTCCAGCACACGGACCACGTCTACGGGCTCGATCAGAGCGAAGGGCAACTGGAGAAGGCGTGGGCGAAGTTCGGCAAGACGGACCACGTCGCCTTCACGTTCGGCGACGCCGAGCGCCTGCCATTCGCCGACGACAGCTTCGACGCGATTTGGTCGTCGGGGTCGATCGAATACTGGCCGAATCCCGTGACGGCGCTTCGGGAGTTCCGTCGCGTCGTGAAACCCGGCGGGAACGTGCTCGTCGTCGGCCCGAACTACCCGCGATCGACCGTCTTCCAGAAGCTCGCGGACGCGATCATGCTCTTCTACGACGAGGCCGAGGCCGACCGGATGTTCCGTGAGGCCGGCTTCGAGCGCTTCGAACACCGGACGATGGGCCCGGCGTACAAACCGGACGTCGCCATCACGACGCTCGCACACGTCCCGGACGACGACTGAGGTGGCGCGGCGACGATTTGGGGGCGACGAGACCACGCGCACTACGGCGAGGCAGCGACGCGCGTTCGGACGGTCGCGAGGGGAAGGCCGTCGCGGGTGAGGCGAACCGTGAGACGAACCCCTTCCCGGACCCGAGGAGTGTTCGTCGCGGCGATCCGGAAGGCGACACGCTCGCCGACGTCCCACGTCGGATCGCTCGCAGCGTTGAACGGCCCGGTCGGCGCACCGTGGAACCCGTGACGGCCGACGAACGGCGGCGTCGGCTGAGAGCGAAGCGGGCGGCCGTCGACGGTCACGATGACGGCGAGAGCAGAGACGTCGAGAGGCGGGCCGGTCACATAGACGAGCCGTACCGTCCCGTCTGCCGACGCGGTGAGATCGAACGCCGCGGGCGTCGGGGCCGCGAGGTCCGTGCCGGTGTCGGCGAGAGACGCCGCGGCGACGCCGCCGACGGCGACGCAGCACGCGAGGAGGACGATCGTCCCCACGACGGGAGCGAGCGCACGGGTTCGGTCTATCACGGTCGGGCGTCGCGTCGTGCTCCGTGAAGAACTCGCGTGTCGCGGACTCTTACTCGCGTGTCGCGAACTCCTCTATGTCTCGCACTCGCGGGAGCGCGTGTAGCGGACGCTTTCGATAGGGGTATGGAAAGCGTTTTGCCACCACGGACTCCACCCGAAACTGACTATGCGGCACGCCGCCCTCCTCGTGCTCGCCGTCGTCCTCCTCGCGTCCGTCGCTCCCCTCGCGGCCGTCGCCCCCGTGGGGACCGTCGCTGCACAGAGTGACAACACCGAGACCACGAACGCCGTCCTCGGCGCGCACGTCCAGTCGGACGGCGACGCGCGGTGGCAGGTCTCGATTCGATACGTCCTCAACGAGTCCGCGGAGCGAGACGGGTTCGAGCAAGTGGCGAGCGAGTTCGAGGCGGGTGACGTCGGCCCGTCGGTCACGGTGTTCCGGACGGCCGCCGATGTCGCTGCCGCCCGGACGAACCGGTCGATGGAGATCACCGATGTAACGCGACGCCACGACGTCACCCAGCGCGACGACGGGACAGCGGTCGGGACGCTGACGCTCGCGTTCACATGGACGAGCTTCGCGAACGTCACCGAGGGACGCGTCGTCGTCGACGACGTCTTCACGTCGGGGTGGCTCGGCGGACTCGACGCCGGGCAGACCCTCCGCGTCTACCCCCCGGAGAGCTACCAGGCCGAGAGCTGGCAACCGTCAGCACAGCGCGCTGACGGTGCGCTCATGTGGCGCGGCCCCCAGACGTTCACGGACGACGGCCCGCAGATGGTGTTCGTCAGGGACGCCGGGCTCCCGTGGTACCTCGTCGGCGGGCTCGTCGTGCTCGCGCTCGTCGTCGGTGTCCTCGGCGCGTACGTCTGGCGCGGGTTCGGCGGTCGCGGGAGCCTCGAAGTCCGGGGCCGAAACGGGGACGGCACGGAGGAAACGGTGGCCTCAACCGAATCGCCATCGGAACCCACGGCCGGTGCGACCGACGCCGTCGACGGAACGGAGACGACGACCACGGCGGAAGCGGTCAGCGAGGCGTCCGAAGCGGCCGGCGAGACGACGGCGGCGGAGAGCGCGGCGGACGAGGAGTCGGCGGAGCTACTGAGTGACGAGGAGCGCGTCGAGCGGCTCCTGCGGGAGAACGGCGGCCGGATGAAACAGGGGGACATCGTCACGGAGACGAAGTGGTCGGACGCGAAGGTCTCGCAACTCCTCTCGTCGATGGCGGAGGAGGGGCGGGTGGAGAAACTCCGTATCGGCCGGGAGAACCTGATCTCACTCCCGGACGCGGAGGAATCGTAGCGTCGTCGGCGATCACGTCTCCGGGCCTCCGATAGCGTTTTGCGTTCGCCGGGGCTAGCTATCCGCATGGCAGAGTGTCCACTCGCGGACGAATGTCCGAACTTCCAAGAGCGCATCTCGGGCATGGGATGCCAGCACCTCGGTGATCGCGGTGGGATGGACTGGTGTCAGCAGTACAACCAGCCGATCGAGGACCTGAAGACCGCACCCGTCGTGCCGGGCGAGGAGATCGTCGTCGACGTCGACGACATGCACGAGTCGGGTGCCGGTGTCGGCCGCCACGAGGGGACCGGCTTCATCGTGATGGTCGACGGCGTCCTCCCCCCGGCACGCGTGAAGGTCGAGGTCACGACCGTGAAATCGAACTACGCCCGCGCGGACCTCGTCGAGCGGATCGAGGAGGAGAGCGACGACGCCGACGAGGAGGGTGACGACGCGGAGGAGGCGGACGCGGCGGACGAGAGCGACGACTCCAGCCCTGCCCGCGAGCGGCTGGGGAGTCGCGAAAACTTCTGGGGACAGTAACGTCGGCGCGAGTGGGCACGTCTCGGGGTTTTTCTGCTGTACACGCCGACCAGACAGCTGCTGCGCCGACGTTCGTTGAATATCGGCCGAAAATTGTCTTGATTTTATTCCATAACCTATGAGATAAATTCTCAATCGGCGCGGTCCTCGACCCGTGTATGTCTGACAAAGACATCACGACGTACCTGGCAGAGAACCCGCGAAAGATCGGCGCGCTGTTCACCCTCGTCCTGTTGCTCACGCAGGCCGGCAACTCGGCGGCTGGCTGGGGTACCACATTCTACGGGCCGTAAATCGGCTCGGAAAGAGCTTAAGGAGCGGCTGTTCGGTATCTTTCTGATTGCTAGTCAATCCAAGCTAGGATTGCGACTACTCCCTGAGCGTCGCGACATCGATTTCATCGCTCCAGAGAAGCTCCCCGTCGACGAGTATTGGCGCGCGTCCCGACGAGAGGACCGAATCGAGATCCGCATGGGACAGTTCGAACTCGTGATTCGACGGACTGGATAGATACCGTATTGGGGAGTCTGAAACGATCGGTGACGTAATCGTCCCCGGACCGATGTCGCGGGTGACGTAGTCGCGGATCGAGACGGTGAGTCTCTCTGGGCCGATCTCGTCTGTGTCGACGACAGCGACTTTCGGACAGCCCATATGGTGCTGGCAGAGCGTAACTCCACCGTTCCCAACGATCGTGTACTGCGAGCCGGTGGCGACGTTCTCCGTAGCAACGTGGAGGGCCCCGTGGAGGTCGAAGCCGTTGTCGAGGAGGCGCGCAACCGATCGACCCACCGGCGTCGCGACGTGATCGTAGACGTCCGCGAGCGTGACGACGCCACCGAGCGCGCCCGCGTCCACGAGCGCCATCCCCTGCGCGTACGATCGACAGCCGTTCAGGATGAAAGCGTCGGCGGACACCCCACGCAGACTTCGTACGTCGAGGGTGCCGTCGCGACAACGGATCCCGTCCTCCGTAATGTGGCCGATGAAGTGGATGAGGTCGGTCTCGGATTCGAGCGCCGCGCGGGTCTCGGCGGCCGTGAGGTCGAAGTGCGTCTCGATATCGAAGTCGATCATGTCGCGAAATCCATAGAGGTTTGCGGCCTCCTTGCGCATCTCCGAATCGTTGCAGACAACGGTGACGTCGATGACGGTGTCCTCGGCCACCGTTCGGTCGATCCGGCGACGATACGACTCGACGGTCGGTTTCGAGGCACCGCGGGGATAATCCTCGCCGACCCACGCGTGCCCCACCGTCTCGGCATCGACGGGCGAGACGACGCGCCCGCCGCCGTCAAGATCCAAGTCGGCCCCACGGGCGTCATCCGTGTCGTTAGGGCGCGTGGAGCGGACGAACGCGTCGACATCGGTTCCTCGGAAGAACTCGGAGACGGTCGCCGGATCCGGTGCAGTCGCGGCGACGCCCGTGTCGGGTGCCGGAGAGCGGACAAAGGGGAGGTCGTTGACGAGGTACGGAAGCAACTCGGCGTGCTCGATCGACGGCTCGACATCCGCAGTGAGATGCCACGCGAAGACGCCGTCAGTGACGGCGAGCGGGACGTTGAGGTACGCGGCGGTCCGCGCCGCGAGCGGGCGCTCGTAGAGCGCGGCGAGATCGAGGTCAGCACGCTCAGTGACGGTGTCGCGCTCCGCGAGGTCGACCGGATAGAGCCCCTCCGTCCGGACGACACAGTCGAGCGTGAAACAATGTCTGAGGAACGCGTTCGCCGAGCGCGAGACATCGTCGTACGGGAAGGAAAACGAGTGGCCATCGGCGACGACGCAGGGAGTCGATCCCGGAACGACCCTTGCACAGAGGTAGTAGGCGAGAGTCGAGACGGCGTACACATCGTCGTAGCGCGCCGGCACCTCGATGCGGATGTCGGTGTCGGGTGGAGCGAGATTGTCCGGAATGTCGAGCGCGTCGCCGCGGTCGATCGTCGGGGGATGGCCCCGCATCGTCGGGAAGGACCGCTCAGGGCTCGTCGTCTTCATCGCGGAGCCGAACGTCGAGACCGCGTGCATCAGGTCCTTAGGCGTATCTGTGATCGTCACCGTGTCCGCAGGGTGCTCGTGGAGCGAACGGACGCCAATCCGAACGCGCGTCGACTCTCCAAAGTCGACGACCGTCACGTCGGCCGTCGAGTCAACGTTGATCGGCGCGTTCTCGACGCGAAAGAAGAGTTTCAACGGGACGGCGGAGACGTCGATCTCGTACGCACCAGGTCCCCGATTGCCTCGCTCGCCGGGGGGCACATCGAGAGCCAATCGATCGTTCTCGTGGACGAAGACACCGGTGAGAGAAGGGAAGACGAGTTCACGCGCCGTCACGGCGACGGCGCGTGTCAGAGGGACGCGGAAGACGTCCGTTCCGGCGGGTTCGACCGCTGTATCGGAATCGAATCCGATCTCGTACGTGACGGATTCGATGTGGTCGTGGACCCGGAGTCCGCCGTCGACAGGTCGGAACTCGACGTTCACCGCCGACATCCACCTCGCCATTCGGAACGGGCCCAAGACGCCGGTGCCCAACGGGCCCGCGTCTGACCCCCTGACGTAACGCTCACGGAGGACGTGACGGACCCTACGGGGTCAAGCGTTTCGGAGGAAACGAACGACAGCTGTCAGGAGAACCGCTTTTGTGTTTCGGCATCGATCGAACGGACGTGCATCTCGAACTCGACGACGAGACGGCGCTCGTGACGGCGAGCACGAGCGGCCTCGGCAAGGCGTCAGCAACTGCGCTAGCCGCGGAAGGAGCGAACGTCGTGCTCTGCGGGCGCGACGAGGAACGACTCGATGCCGCACTCGACGATGTCCGCAAGGAGGCGGTCGGGAACGTCGAGGGCGTCAGCGCCGACATCACGGACCCCGACGACATGGCGGCGCTCGTGGACGCAACGGTCGAGGCCTTCGGCGGGCTCGATCACCTCGTGCTCTCCGCTGGTGGGCCGCCGTCCGGCCCGTTCCTCGACACCGACGAGGGCGACTGGTACGACGCGTACGACCTGCTCGTGATGAGCGTCGTCCGCGCCGTGAAGGCGGCCCACCCGTACCTCTCGGAGAGCGACGCCGGCACCGTCACGGCGATCACGTCCACGAGTGTCGAGACACCGATCGAGGGGCTCGTGCTCTCGAACGCCGTGCGTCGCGGCGTCATCGGACTCATCGAGACGCTCGCGGTCGAACTCGCGCCCGAGATCCGCGCGAACGCCGTCCTCCCCGGAACGTTCGAAACGCCGCGGATCGGCTCCCTCGTCGAGCAGGGCGTCGAACGCGGCGACTACGCAGACTACGAGAGCGGCATCGAGGAGTGGGGAGTGGGAATTCCTGAAGGACGCGTCGGCGACCCGCGCGAACTCGGGGACGTCGTCGCGTTCCTCGCAAGCGAGCGTGCGAGTTACGTCAACGGCGTCTCGCTTCCGATCGACGGCGGCGTGTTGCTGGAGTGAGCATAGCGGTCAGGACCGCCCTCACCACGTCTCGATCTGTCCGTCGCGGAGGTCTTCGAGGCATCCCTCGCACGCCGGATGGTCGGCATCGAAACACGCCGGCTTCCCGGCTTCGTCGAGCGCGGCGGCGCGTTTTTCGGCGTGTCGACGGCAGACGATGCGGACGCGCCCAGCGTCGTCCCGCGACGGGTCACGTCGCCCGTCACGGTAAGCGGTAACGGTCTCCGCGTACCGCCGTCCCGCGGTACGCGCGAGTCGGTCGATGAACCCCTCGTCGTCCTCGCTCATAGGCCTCCATAGCGGGTCGAAGTGCATAGGGTTGTGCCCGCCAGCCGGTTCACTTTCACTACGGTACGCGAGGGTTTATACAGCGGTAGGGCATACTTCGGGGCGTCTCCCACTGAAACACACGCGGAGACGGAAACCCGAACATGAGCGACATACAGCAGACCGCGCAGCAGCTACACGATCAGTTCTCGGAGCACCTCGACGTCGACGTCGAGGAGATCGAGGAGCGCCTCGAACGGTACGTCGATGAGTACAAGATCCCGCTTGACGAGGCACGGCGCTCCGTCGAGAGCCACTACCTCGACGAGGCCGACATCGAGCGCGACGAGCTCGGCCGCGGCGGGAACCCCACCGTACAGGCCGCGGACGTCGACGCGCCCGACGAGTGGGTCGATATCACCGCGAAAGTCGTGGACCTCTGGGAGCCCCGGAGCGACAGCGTCGCGCAGGTCGGCCTGCTCGGCGACGAGTCCGGGACGATCAAGTTCACGAAGTGGGCGGCCTCGGACCTCGACGAACTCGACGAGGGACAGGTCTACCACCTCGGAAACGTCGTCACGGACGAATACCAGGGCCGCTACTCGGTGAATCTCAACCGCACCACGACGATCACCGAAAGTGAGGAGGACATCGAGGTCGGCGACGACGAGGCGACCGTCGAGGGCGCGCTCGTGGACATCCAGTCCGGGAGCGGCCTCATCAAGCGCTGTCCACACGAGGACTGCACCCGCGTCCTCCAGAACGGCCGATGTAGCGAGCACGGCGAGGTCGAGGGCGAGTTCGACCTCCGCATCAAGGGCGTCCTCGACGACGGGATGGACGTCCACGAGATCATCCTGAACGAGGAGGCGACCACGGACCTCACAGGCGTCACCCTCGAGGAGGCGAAACAGCAGGCGATGGACGCCCTCGACACGACCGTCGTCGCCGACGAGATGCGCGAGACGCTGCTCGGGAAGTACTACCGCGTGAGCGGCCCGACGCTCGGGCGCTACGTTCTCGCGAACGATATCGAGGAGCTGAACGATCCGGTCGACGGTGAATCCGTGCTGATCAAAGCGAGGTCGATGTAAGATGTCCGAATCCGCACCCACGCGCGAGGTCGCCCGCCGCGTCTTCGCCGACGAGTTCAACGACGCCACGTTCACGTTCAAAGAGTCCGACGACGAGCGCGCGCCGCTCTACAGCCTCCTTCCCACGGGAGCGAAGGCGAACCGTGTCTTCCTCGTCGGCACCCTCACCGAGACCGAGGACGTCGGCGAGGACTCCGAATACTGGCGCGGCCGCGTCGTCGATCCGACCGGGACGTTCTTCGTCTACGCCGGCCAGTACCAGCCGGACGCCGCGAACGCCCTGCGCGAACTCGAGACGCCCGCGTACGTCTCGATCGTCGGAAAGCCCCGGGCCTACGAGACCGAGGACGGCACCGTCAACGTCTCCGTTCGCCCCGAATCGATCACCGAGGTCGACACCGCGACGCGCGACCGCTGGGTCGTCGAGACGGCCGAGCGCACCCTCGATCGCATCGGTGCCTTCGATGAGGAAGGCAACGAGTACGCCCGCCGCGCCGAGGAGGAGTACGACCTCCCGCTTCGGCGCTACAAACAGGCCGCCATCGACGCCCTCGAGTCGCTCGACGAGAGCGACGACGAGGACGCGCCCGACACGGAAGTCACCGAGTCCGTCTAACCCATCGTCTGACGAAGAATTAAGAGCCTCTACGGGATTTCGTTCGTATGGGCAACAAGAACAAGACCGTCTCGTTCCGCGTGAACGAGGACACCTTCGACGCGCTCCGCGACATCGCCGAGGAGCGCGACCTCTCGTTGTCCGCCGTCTTCCGCGACTACGTCGACGCGCTCGTCGCGAACGACGGCCGCGTAGAGGTCGTCCCGACCGATGACGTCGGCGAGCCCGTCGACGAGGAGTTCCCGCCGAACGTCGAAGTCCCGAAGAGCTTCGTCCGCGAGCACGAACGCCTCGAACTCGAAGCCGAGCACCTCCGCGAGCAACTCGACGAGCACAAGGCGTACATCAACGCCCTCCGCGACGAACTCGAAGCGGCGGAGGATGTCGACGACGTCGTCCATCTTGACGACCTCGAAAGCGAAGCGGAGGAGTCGTTCCACCTCGGGTAGCACGCGACCGGTTACTTCGTCGGGGTCACTTCGGAGGGCGCTCCTCGCAAACGCTTGGCAAAAAAGACGCTCGTTCCGCTCGCGCGCATAGCCTCATACAGCGGTGTCTGCCAGACAGCCTATCACACGGACCCATTCTACGTCGGGGATACTCCACGAAGAGGACCTCGTGATGAATTCGGGCGTTCGCCGTGCGAACGCCCGACTGCGTCTGCCGACGGCAGTGGTGGGAATCTGCAAGGGGCACGCCGTCGCGATAGTGACTAACGCAACTTCTGAATGAATCCGTCGAGGTGATTTTCGATCCACGAGCCTGCGAAACTCA